>NZ_LWEZ01000856.1:0-15505 GCF_001634945.1 Alcanivorax sp. HI0044 | reverse complement strand
GCCCATAGCTATGCCTCCGATCTGGAAAGGGCGGGGGGGAGTTTTATTGATACAGTGCGTCGCTCAATCGCGACCATGAAAAGCAGAAATGTTGGCAAGGAACTTCTTGCTGACTTGCTAGGTGAGACAGAAAAGTTGAAGACTATGATTGAAAATAAAGAGCTGACACTGGAGAAAATGTCTCGGATGAAAGCTGATATAGAAGGCATTTAAGATGTCATTGAAGGATCAATATTTAGGCGTTGATGGTGTTGAGAATTTTCTTTCCTTTTTTAGCCGATCAATTAGGCAGCTTCGCGCTAACTATAATGAGTTGTTTTCTCATTATGAAGAGTCTGTTCGCATTGTTTCTGACCAAAAGGAAAGTATTGAAAGGTCGATTAAGTATGGTGAAGAAAAGAGTAAGGAACTAAGGTCGGCTTTGTCGTCTGGTGCCACGTTCAAGAGAGAGTACGAGAAAGCCTCTCAGAGGTGCAAGGATATTGAAGGCGAGCTTAAAGTTATGGCGGGATCCATGGCTGAGTTACAGAGTCGCTACAATCTGGTTTGCTCTGCCACTTCTCCTATGACGTCTTTGTCTGATCGCTATTTGGAATTTCGCCGCTTGGTTGATCATCAGCTCTTGCCGCTTATTAATCGGGTTGCAGTAGTGACGAATGAGGCAGAGCAGATGATGAGAATAAGATCGGCGGATGATGAGTTTCGACTCTCGGAGTCGCTTAGCTCGTTCTCAGAGCGAACTGTGGTAGCTGTGGCGGGTGGTTTTAGTAGCGGAAAGTCTTCATTTATAACCAGCCTTTTCTTGAGTGATGATGTCAGTCTCCCTATTGGGATTGAGCCTGTGACAGCCATTCCCACCTACGTTTTTCATGCGGACAAGCCAGTAGTTAGCGGTTACCCATCCGGGGGTGGGTGCTTTGAAATACCCCAGCATATTTATTCCCGTTTATCACACAAATTTGTTGAAGAGTTTGGTTTTAATCTTCGAGATTTGTTGCCTTTTATTTCACTTGAAGTTCCCATGGAGTCATGCCGTAATTTGGCCTTTATTGACCTGCCAGGCTATAACCCCGGTGAGCGTGGTGGTTCAACTGGTGGCGATAGATCTGCATCTGATGAGTATTTGAATCAGGCTCAATCTTTGATATGGATGATCGGTCTCGATTCCAGCGGCACAATTCCACGTGATGACTTAGAGCATCTTTGGGATTTGGCCGAAAACAATACCCCTCTTTATGTGGTGTTGAATAAGGCAGATCTTCGCCCTGAGTCAACCCTGGATGATGTGTTGGATCAGGTGGCAGACGAGCTGGAAATGGCAGGCATTCCCTATGAAGGGCTTTGTGCTTATAGCAGCGAGTACGGGGGTGAGCTTGCTTTTCGTAAACGACCTCTTTTTGAGGTCCTCGATGAATGGGACAGGCCTCGTTCATCAACAAAGCATGTTATGGATAAAATTGAAGCGGTGCTTTCTTCCTACGAACAGGCATTGAAAGAAGATATTGACAATAGAAAGAAAAAAAGAGCTCTTGTTAAAGCCCTTGAGCTAAATCTTCTGGAGTTGGGTGCCTTTGAAGAAGATGACATTGTTGATTTTAATATCAATAAATACATGGACGAGAATAATGGAGGGTCACGCGATTCTGATTTTAGAGAAACACCGGTGTCAGGGTGGATGTATCAATTATCAGCATTTCATGGCCTGAAGAACAGTGATAAGAGTAAGGTCGGCTCTGCCGACAAAGAGGACCATCAAGTTATTCTTGATAAAGATAATCCTGATCAAGAATTGAGTTTAGTTGAAAAAGTAAGAGATCAGATAAGTTCTCTTCGACTGGATTATGGGACTAAGCAATCTGAACGCGATCTGGAAGACTTGGTGTCTACTCGGTCTGCTTTTTTGAGGCTTCTTGCGTAGCTTCCAGTAAGCATTAGCACCCTGGTGTTTCACCAGGGTGCTGTGCTCTTCACTGCTCGGGAATCACAACCGATATCTCATCGGTGCCCACTTCCTCAATAGTGATGAATATCTGCTCACCCGTATCAAGAATAGCGTTGGCGGTGTAAAAGCCGGTGCGGACTTCTTCGTTGATGGTCACCGCTTTGCACTTTTCGTCGCTGTAGTATTGCTCACGGATGATGTCGGTAACGATGGCACAGGCCGTATCAGTAACAACAACTTCATTGGCTCCTACGCTGATTCCAAGTGACAGAATGAATGCCGCAATCCAGCCCCAGAAGTAGTAGCTCTTTTGTTTCAACAGGCTGGCGCGTTTCCACAGATAAACAGGAACAATAAAGATCATCCAGGAGGTTGGTGATTGGTGGCCGGCGGCTTTCAGCTTCCGTTCATCCAGGGAGCAGAGTGCAATGTTGGCCAGTATGTAGAGCCAGATCAGCTCTGTGCCAACCATGATCTCGATGAGGCAGCCGATAATGGGGACAGCGACGACAGCCCAGATGTATTTGTTATCGACATCTGTGCCGGCCAGAGGGGGTGGTGTATTGCTGTCTGCCTGCTGTTGGACGAACAGGCTGGATAGGGCGGTGTTTTCTGCGGCTTGCCAGTCACCCTGGCCACTCCAGACCTTGGTGTCAGGTTTAACGGAGCCGTTACTAACCAGGGCGGAGATTTCGTCAAAGCTGACAGGGCCGATTTGTTTGCCGCTGTTAGCGTAGTACCAGTTCATGGTTTCTTCTGTCATGGTCTATTCCTTATTGTTGACATAGTGATGCCGGCGTCCCCAAGTACGCCGGGTCATGCTGTTAATGGAGGGGTATCAGTTGCATTCCGGTTGATTGGGGAAGCCGCACTGGAAAAGGGTTTCCACATCTTTCTCGTTGCGTTTTTGAATTTTGCTGACGACGGTTTGTTGATCACCGATATAGCCGCCATCGGCGTGATAGCAGTCTCTGTCTACGCAGAGTAGAAGGTGTGCGGGTTTCTCCTCCCCTGCACAGGCGGTTAGCAGGGTGGCTGATGCAAACAGAGTGAGAAGGTATTTCATGGCATTCTCCTTTTTGATTTATCGACTTGGCATGAGTGCCAGAGAGTTAAAGGTTAGAAGTGTTGCGCGACACTAGGTGTCGCAGGGTTGCTGAGACTGGGTAATAAGAATGAGAAAGGGGATAGAAACGTATGGCCGCTGACGCTGCTGTCGATAACAAGTCATTTCGCTTGCTGGCATTGCTGCATGCGCTTCCGGTAGCGCCAAGAAGGATGGAAGCCAAAGAACTTCAGCAGGTGCTACAAAGCGAGGGGTATGTGTGTGATAAGCGCACTGTCGAAAGGGATTTAAACCTACTGCTGGAATCGCAGTTCGGTTACTTGATTGAGTGTGACGATAGAGCTCGTCCTTATGGCTGGAGCATCTGCTCGGATCAATATTTGTCCATCCCCGCCATGGACGAGAAAATGGCGGCGACCTGGTTTCTGGTTGAGCGCTATTTACAACCGTTGATGCCTCGTGATGCCTTGCAGAAGCTCGCTCCTATATTTGATGCGGTGGACGCTTGGTTCAAAAAGCACAAGCCGACAGGAGGGCGTAGCTGGAAAGACAAGGTTGCCTATGTGCCTCGGGGCTTCTCCTTGCAGCAAGCATCGGTTCCTGCAGGGATTGTGGATGCTGTCTATGGCGCGCTTTATCGCAACCGGCAGATGGATATCTGGTACAAGGACAGGAAAAGCCCCAAACGCGTTCACCCTTTGGCTTTAGTGGATCGAGGCGCTGTTCGTTATTTGATCGCCCGTTTCGAGGGTTATGATAACTATCGTCACCTTGCTCTCCACCGTTTGAGTCGGGTCGAAATTTTGGATGACCCGGTGCAGGGCATGCGGGCATTTGATCTCAATAGCTACCTGCGTAATGGCAATATGAATCTCCCTTACGGAGAGCGTATTTCTCTTGAGCTTCTATTTTACGATCAGGCGGGGGACCACCTTTACGAAACCCCGCTCAATCAGAGCCAAAAACTGGCTAAGTATGACGAGGGGGTTATTAAAATGACGGTAGATGTTGAGCATACGGAAGAACTGAAATGGTGGATCCTCGGCTTTGGTGCCAAGGTCGCCGTGCTTGCCCCGGCATCACTCCGTGACGAGATAGAGGCTGAGCTGGAAGCGGCGGTGCTGCGCTATCGGTAGTTGAGGCGGGGGTTATTCGCCCCCGCTCACTTTTGCCGAAAGGGCCTCTTTCAGGCTGGTTGACTGCTTTGAGGCACTGGGGTCCTGGTTGGCCTCATTGCGATAAAACTCCTCCGTAACCTGAAGCCCCTCATCCTCTGAATATTCGAACTGCGCATTCATCAGGCCTGCCTGAGCAACCTTGTCTAATTCGGCCTGATTGATTCCCAGATTCGCCTGAGCCTGGGCTTCTTCCCTGGCATGGATGACAGCCTCTTTCATGGACTGATCGGCCCTCAGCGTCAGATCCACGTAGTAGATCGGCGTCCGGTGGCTTTGGGTGGTGCTCTTGCCGCGTAGCTTCAGCTCCAGGGGCAGGGTAGACAGGTTGCCGCCACTGATGGCGTGGAAGTAGCGCAGTCGTGCGGCCAGGGTGCGAATGCTGTTGTAGCCGGTGGTGCGGAACACAAAGCAGCCCAGCTCATCATCATCGCCAATTTGGACGTACAGCCGACCATAGGGTTTGCACAGCCCATGGCTGCCATAGTCACACAAATCCGGTGACGGGCAGGGCAAGGATTCCAGGCCCTTGTCGGTATGACGTCGGCAAGCTTCCCCATCACCGGCACACAGCGGTCTGCCGCTCTTGCGCTCGAAGAAGGTGTACTCGGCCCGCAGGTTCAGGTCTGGGTCATTGAAGGGCAGGGCGATGGGAATGCTACGCAGCTTGCTGCTCTGGGTTTTCTTGCGCAGGGCCTCATCGAGCGGGTGAGGTAGCCAGCCTTCTTTAGTCTGGATCTGGGTGGTGATGGTGAATTGATCGTCTTTCTCCGGCAGACGCTTGCCGTTCTTCTCCACTACACGGCCAATACTGATGCGGCCGATCACGGGTGGGGTAATCGCGAGTCCTTTGATCATGGGATTCTCCTGATAGCAGACACGGACATGCAGCCGGGCTTGGCCCGGCTGTTATGCCGCTTGAGGTTTGGGTTAGGGATTGGGGCGCACCAGGAAGCGGCGACTGCCCGCCTTGTGCTTGGGGTATTGCTGGAGTAGTTCCGGTTGGTCCCGAAGCAGTGCCTTGGTATCCAGGCCGGTGGAGTCCTTGCTGCGCTTCCAGGTCACAGAGCCCTCGGTGAGGGTGGCCTTGCTGGCTAGCCCCATGGTTTGCTGGATGCGTTGCTTGAGGGTGGATTCCCGCGCGGTCAGTCGGCCCAGGGTGTCACGCAGATCCAGCAGCTCATTGAAGTCGCCTTCCATGGCCGGGTTATCCGTGAGATCCACAGTTTCCCCTTTGTCCTGAGGGTAGAGTGCTTGCAGGGCGTTCCCGGCAGAGTCGGAGCCATCCGGGTCCGGTGGGGTGTCCGCTTCAACCAGTTGCCAGAACTCTCGCTCCAGCTCGTACAGGTGCGCGATCAGCGCCTCATCCCGCTCGATGCGATGAATCTGCAACTCCTGCCCACAGATAAGCACGGCCACATCGGCAGCCTGCTTGCCGGTAACCGCCAGCTGATGCTGCACCTGACACTGGATGTACTCGGGAACCCCGTCTGCCCAGAGCTTGGCCCCGTATTGTCCCGTGGTCTTGCATTCGAGTATCTGCACATCGTTATTACCGACGACAGCGTAATCCAGGTTGGCGAGCATCCAGGGCTTGTCGTCATCGGGGTGCTGCAGCACGGCATTGACGCGCCGAACCTTGTTGCCGGTGATCTTGGCGTAAGCCTCGGCCACCTTCGGCTCCAGCAGGGTGCCCCAGTACAGGGGGGATTGAATGTCATCGGGATCAGGGGCGGGTAGCAGACCATCCCGTCCGGTCTTGATCATCCACAGTTCCAGAGGGGACTGGTACGGGCTGATACCTACCGCCGCAGCGGCATCACTGGCACCGATCCCCTGCTTGCGGATCTTCAGCCAGTCTTCGCGGTTCATGCGTTTGGTGGACACCAGGCGCAGGGCAGGGCGCTGGCCGGGTGAGGTACTTTTCGGTTGTGCCATAAGATGGCTCCAGATAAAGAAAAGCCCCGGCACAGTGGCCGGGGCTGGGGGTAAGGAATGAGAGGTGAATGTGAGTGATGTCTAAATGACATCATGCGGCGCGCCCTGACGACGAGGGCGACTCATCGCCCATCTCGAAGAAGTCATTCACCAGCGCTTCGATATAACGCTCAGCCTGCTTGTTGCTGGGCAGCTGCCCGGTAGTGAGCAGTTGCTCACCCAGCCACTCGCCTAGCTCGCTGACCACTTCGTACTCGAAGATGCCGGGGCGGCCACGGGGCTGATACCAGATGTGGGAGACCGTTTGCCAGAGCGGGTCCAGGTATTCACAGGACGCGATGATCAGCTCGATACAGCCACTGTCCCAGGCTTCCAGTATCCGGCGGGGCCGGCGAGGATCGCCGGGGTGGCACATCAGGCCTTCATGCAGGAACGCGCCCCACACCGCTGATAATTCAGCAGGCATAGGGCGGCAGTCCCATACCGCCAACAGGCGGTAGAGCCATTTCAGGTTCATGGTGTTCTCCAGGTTTCTTTTAAGAGGGTGTAGAGAGAAGGGGGAGATGTAAGCGATCAGGCTGGATCAGGCGACCAGCAGTGAGGTTTGTTCCAGAGCGCGTTGCTTGATCTGAGCGCCCTTGCCGAACCAGGCGGAATCCAGCCGGTTGTCGGTGCTGCGGGCGCGGCGTTCGTGGTCCACGAACTCGGTTACTGCATTGAGCAAGCCATAGGCCGTGCTCTTGGCAGACGGCAACTCCGCGCCGCGACCGGCCCCGTCATAAAGAGACATGGCCTTCTTCATGGCCTGTTCGTTGGGCTTCACCAGCATGTCACCCGATGAGTAGTTCACATCGGTGAAGACCGAGCGCATGACCCTCTCGGCGGTCTTGCGGGTGATCCGACGTTCGCTCAGGGCCTTCAAGTGATACATGAAGTCATCCCAGGCGGAGACGGAGATCCCCAGCTGCTTCTTGACGGCTTGGGCATCGAAGGTGGTGTTGTGGCGGACCTTCACCGCCTGGCCGGCGCCATTGAGGGCTACCGCCAGGGTGTTATTGCACACCACCCGGATGCTGGTGAACTGGGCAGTGGTGGCAAGGGTGCCGTCACAGGCAGTGGCCAGCAGCACATAGCCGTTGGTCTGGTCATTGCCTGCCAAGGAACCCGTTTGCCCGGTGCGGGCCAGCGCCCACAGCTTGCGGCCCCCTTTAAGCACCCCTGCAGTCTCCAGCTCGAAGCCGGATTGTTCAGTGAGATCGCGGTAGAACTCCAGTACCTCACGGGGTTGAACCACCTTGAAGCGGTTACTCACTACTGACAGGGGCTCCTGATTGTCGGAGCGGAACAGCACTTTCTGATCCGGGAAGGATGAGATCTGCCCGAGAGTGCCTGCCTCGCTACTGATAAAGCGCACCGGGGTCTCACGGATCTCCCAATCCATGCCGGCTTCGCGCATCCAGACTTCCAGAGGTTGTTGGTTGGCCAGCTGGTTGCCCAGCCCGTGCCAGGGTGTGCGGCCCACATAGGCCATGTTTTCGACAAGATGTGCCATGGTGAATCTCCAATGAATAATGAGAGGGTGATGAGAAAGGAAGGGGTTAAACCATGCCGCGTTCAGCCAGGCTGACCCACTCGGAACGGGACACCACAAAGTGGTCGAGTACCCGCACATCAATCAGCGCGAGGGCGTCAGACAGGCGCTTGGTGATTTGCTGATCTGCCCGTGAGGGCTCACAGCAGCCGGAGGGGTGGTTGTGGGCAAAGATCACGGCAGCGGCATTGCAGGCCAGGGCCTGCTGCACCACCACACGGGGATACACCGCTGCGCCATCAATGGTGCCGGTGAACAGGGTCTCGAAACTGAGCACCTTGTGTTTGTTGTTGAGGAAGATGGCCGCGAAGACTTCGTTCTTCTCTTGGGCCAGAGCAAGCTGTAGAAACTGTGCGACATCGGTGGGCGCAGTTAGCGCCTCCCGGCTCGTCAGGTCATCCAGCAGGATGGTGGCCGCCGTACTGACAATCTCCTCGGGTTTGACGCAGCCTTGTACGTGGTACAGGCCCTGCTCGTTCTTTACGAAAGTGGGGATATCCATTCAGGCCTCCAAAGGGGCATAAAGAAGCCCGCACAGGGCGGGCTTCAAGAGAGAGGTAAGGGAGCCGGGGTTACTCGGCATCGAGGCGAAAGCTGTGTCCGCAATCCAGGCATTCCAGGTTGTCGAGATAGGTGTCGTCGAGCTTGGCGCCCAGCGCCGCACCCGCTTCACCGCCGGCCACACCTCCCGCCAGTCCACCAAGCACTGCACCGGCGATACCGCCGATGGCAGATCCGGCAGGACCGAAAGCCAGGCCGACAGTCGCACCGACACGAGCCCCGTTAGTGGCCATGGTGATTCCACTGGCGGCACCGGCAACCGTGCCGACAGAGCCACCTACCTTGCGGCCATTCTGCAGGGCGACAACGCGGATGGACCGGCAGGACGGACATTGAATGATCATGAAACCTCCATGAGATGGGGCCAAGAAGGCCATTCCTTCCTGGCTTCATAGAGGTGATATATGCCTGAAAAAATCTGGAATCGTGGGCCGCCAGTTAGGGGTTGGAGCCGTGCTCATACTTTCGGCAGGGGCTTTATATTGGCATTCAGAGCTGAGATACTAACGAGGTATATACGTTGTTAGTATCTTGTCGTGAGGTCGGCCATGAGTAAAGAAGCGGTTTTCACAATGAAGCTGGAGTCTGAACTCCGGGCTGAATTTATTGCTGTGGCAGAAGCGGAGCATCGGCCGGCTTCGCAAATCGTGCGTGAATTGATGCGTGGTTACATTTCGCGGAAGCGGCAGGAGCAGGAATATCAGGATTTTCTGAGGGGTAAGGTGGAAGCCGGTCGGGCTGAGATGCTGGCTGGTGAGGGGAGCCCCAACGACGAGGTGGAGGCTGAGTTTGCGGCACGCAGGGCTGCTGCGGTGGGTGACGGTAAGGCTGGCGCATGAGGGTGATCTGGACCACTCAGGCCCAGAAAGACCGTCTTGCAATCTGGGAGTATATCGCGGCGAATAATCCGGTTGCGGCAGGGGACTTGGATGTGCGGTTCTCGGAGGCGGCAAGATTGCTGGCAGACCACCCCGAGATGGGGAGAGAGGGGGTGGTGCCTGGCACGCGGGAGCTGTTCCCCCATGAACATTATCGGCTGGTCTATGAGGTTTATCAGGAGGCAGTCTGGGTGCTTACATTGGTGCATACGGCCAGGCTATGGCCCAAGCCGATGTCAGATAAAGATGGGGCGCCAGACTGAGGTCGGAATGACCCCATGGTTTCTTGTCGCCCAATGACTTGTCTTGGAAGCCTGCGCTATACTGCCGCCCGCAAGGGGTTCGGGTCCCATTTTTAGGCCATTTTTACTGGGGCCAACAGTGTGGCCAACACCCTTTTGTGCTTTTTTATTGTGTTGTAAATCAGATGGTTGGGGCTGTATTTGAGTCCGGCCTCTGTACCAAACAATAAAAGAGCCCGCTTCCAGCGGGCTTTTTTATGTCGGGCGTCTCCGGGCTCTCGATAGCTCAAACTCGTCTGTCCAGGAGAGTGTCATGACCGAATATGCCCCGCCCGCCGGTTTGCTTAAGCGCTTGATGGCGCTGGTCTATGATGGCTTTCTGGTGCTCGCCTTGTGGTTTGTGACTACGGGTATCTTCGTGCTGGTCTATCCCAAAACCGGGTTGCCGATGGAAGATATTAATGGCGTCACCCGCGCTGCGCCGGACTACCTGAAGGGGATTCTGCTGCCGCTGCTGCTGGTGGAAACCTGGTTGTTCTATGCCTGGTTCTGGATGCGTGGCGGCCAGACCCTTGGCATGCGTGCCTGGCGGTTGCAGGTGCGGGACTATCGCGGTGGGCCGGTTAAGCTCTGGCAGACCCTGGCTCGCTTTCTGGGTGCCTGCGTGTCGTGGGGCCTGTTCGGGGCCGGCTATCTGGTGGTGCTGATCGCGCCGCATCAAACGCTTCACGATCGCCTGTCCGCCACGGCCACCGTTCAGCTGCCGAAACAGGCAAAAGGCAAGAAAACGGATTGACCACAGAGAGCACAGGGTTCACTGAGGGAAAAGCAGGGTTTTCTCTGTCCCTCTGTGCTCTCTGTGGAGAAACAGCTTTTGATCCTGCTTTCGCTGCCGGGTATCCTTGCTCTCCCTTGAACTTCCGTGCCGGTACAGTACGTGAACGTCGACGATTTTGATTTTGAGCTCCCCGACGGGTTGATTGCCCGCCATCCGCCTGCTGAGCGCCGTGATGCGCGCCTGTTGGCGCTTACCCGCGATGCGCTGCTGCATCAGCAGTTTCCTGATCTGCTTGCCCATGTGCACCCCGGCGATCTGTTGATCTTCAACGATACCCGCGTGATTCCTGCCCGGTTGTTTGGCCAGAAGGAAAGCGGTGGCAAGGTTGAAGTGTTGATCGAACGGGTGGTGGATGACCACGAGGCTCTCGCCCATGTGCGCGCCTCCAAATCACCCAAGCCGGGAACTTGGCTGGAATTTGATGAGGGCATTCGTGCCCAGGTGACGGGGCGTCGTGACGCCCTGTTCATTTTGCAGTTCTCGCTACCGGGCCAAGGCTGCGACACGCTGCTGGCGGCACTGGAGAAAATCGGTCATGTGCCGTTACCGCCGTATATCGACCGTCCGGATGAGGATGGCGATATGGAGCGCTACCAGACGGTCTATGCCCGCGAACCCGGCGCTGTGGCGGCCCCGACCGCCGGCCTGCATTTTGACGATGCGATGCTGGCGGCCCTGGAGCAGCACGGGGTTGATATCGGTTTTGTCACCCTCCATGTAGGAGCAGGGACGTTCCAGCCGGTGCGCGTGGACAAGGTGGAAGACCATCACATGCACAGTGAGCGTTACCAGATCCCCGATTCCCTGGTTGAGCAAGTGGCCCAGGCCCATGCCCGGGGCGGCCGGGTGGTGGCGGTTGGAACCACCGCGCTGCGGGCGCTGGAAGCGGCCAGCCAGTCCGGAGGTTTGCAAACCGGGCAGGGCGAGACGGATATCTTTATCTATCCGGGTTACCGGTTCCGGCTGGTGGATGCCCTGGTGACCAACTTCCACCTGCCCAAATCGACGCTGCTGATGTTGATCAGTGCCTTTGCGGGTCGTGATCGGGTGATGAACGCCTACCAGGCGGCGATTGAGGCCCAGTACCGTTTTTTCAGCTACGGCGATGCCATGTTTATTGAGGGGATGCCGGAAGCCGGAAGCCGGAGGCTCGATGCCTGATGCTTTTGGTTCGGAGGAAGCGTAACGCCATGTGCTTTGTTACAAGCGTTTATGGTCCCGTTGGTTTTGATTTTTTAGCGTCAGGCGTCTTGCGTTTGGCGTTTGGCGAGTAATTCTCATGTCCCGAATGACCTTCCAGCTCAACGCCACCGATGGTGCCGCCCGCCGTGGTGAGATCACGTTTCCCCGGGGCACCATCCAGACGCCGGCGTTCATGCCTGTGGGGACCTACGGGACGGTAAAAAGCATGTTGCCCAGGGATCTGGCCGAGACCGGTGCCGAGATCTGTCTGGGGAATACTTTTCACCTGATGTTGCGCCCGGGTACCGAGGTCATCGAAGCCCACGGGTCCCTGCATGGCTTTATGCAGTGGGACAAGCCGATCCTGACTGATTCTGGCGGTTTTCAGGTGTTCAGCCTGGGCGATATGCGCAAGATTTCCGAGCAGGGGGTGGTGTTCAAAAATCCCATCAATGGCGACAAGGTGGAGTTGAGCCCGGAAAAGGCCATGCAGGTGCAGCGCTCACTGGGCAGCGATATCTGCATGATCTTTGACGAATGCACCCCGTTTCCGGCCACCGAGAAACAGGCCCGCGATTCCATGGAACTGTCCCTGCGCTGGGCGAAACGCTCAAAAGACGCCCACGAAGGCAATGATGCGGCCTGTTTCGGCATCGTTCAGGGCGGCATGTACGACGATTTGCGCCGCGAATCCCTGGCCGGGCTGGTAGATATCGGCTTTGACGGCTACGCCGTGGGCGGCCTGAGTGTGGGTGAGCCCCAGGACGAAATGTTGCGCACCCTGGGCAATCTGACCCCGCATATGCCGGAGGATCGCCCCCGTTACCTGATGGGTGTGGGCAAGCCGGACGACATCGTTGAGGCGGTGCGCCGTGGAGTGGATATGTTCGACTGCGTTATGCCCACCCGCAATGCCCGCAATGGCCACCTGTTCGTCGCCGAAGGGGTGGTGAAAATCCGAAATGCCCGACACCGTCATGATTTGGCTCCTCTGGAGGCGGATTGTGACTGTTATACCTGCCAGCATTTCTCCCGCAGCTATCTGCATCACCTGGATCGCTGCAACGAAATGCTGGGCTCCCAGCTCAATACCATCCATAACCTGCGTTACTATCAGCGGCTGATGGCTGGATTGCGGGGGGCCATTGAAGGGGGTACATTGTCCGCCTTTGTGGACGACTTCTATGCGGCGCGTGGCCAGACTACGCCAGCTCTGTAGCTATTTATCGATTGGAGTATTCAATGAACATCGCAATGCGTTCCCTGCTGGCCCTGTTGGCCACTGCCATGGTTTCTCCGGCGTTTGCAGCCCCTGCTGCCCCTGCCGGTCCGGGCGGTGTGGAGCTGATCATGCTGGTCGTGATGATGGTGGTTTTCTATTTCTTCCTGATTCGCCCGCAGCAGAAGCGTGCCAAGGAACACAAAAACCTGGTCCAGAGCCTGAGCAAGGGTGATGAAGTGGTCACCAGCGGTGGCATCCTGGGCAAGGTGGCGAAAGTCACCGATGATTTTGTGGTGGTGGAAATCAGCAACAACCTGGAAATCAAACTGCAGAAAAGCAGCGTCCAGGCCACTCTGCCCAAAGGCACCATCAAGTCGATCTAGAAGAATAGCAGCCCCGTCTTGAGCGGGGCTTTTGCTGTTGCAGTAACGCCAGCAAAACCCAATGTATCGAGCGGTTGATTAATCGTGCACGCCGGCCGCCTTTTTTCGGCGCTCCACGCACTGTCGCACTATTAAAAAACCGGCACTACCGGAAAGAACTATGACCCGCTATCCACGCTGGAAATTTTTCCTGCTTTTGGCTGCCCTCGTTGTTTGCGGCCTTTATGCGCTCCCTAATTTGTACCCGGATGCCCCCGCTATCCAGATCAGCCATTCCGAGGCGGGTGCTGAGGTGTCTGATGTGGCCAGGCAGCGAGTGCTCGGCGCCCTGGATGATGCTGGCCTGAGCCATGGTGACGGCGAAATCGTGGGGAACTCACTGCT
The DNA here is from genome assembly GCF_001634945.1 of Alcanivorax sp. HI0044. Lineage (NCBI taxonomy): Bacteria > Pseudomonadati > Pseudomonadota > Gammaproteobacteria > Oceanospirillales > Alcanivoracaceae > Alcanivorax > Alcanivorax sp. HI0044. The sequence continues at coordinate 2,103 of NZ_LWEZ01000856.1, read as the reverse complement.
GGTGCGTATGGGCGATACCGAAGCGCAGCTGCGGGCCAAAGACATCGCTGCGGCGACACTGGGCGATAACTACGTGGTGGCTTTGAACCTGGCGGCCACCACGCCTCAGTGGCTGCGTGAGATCGGCGCCAGCCCCATGAACCTGGGCCTGGATTTGCGTGGCGGGGTGCACTTCCTGCTACAGGTGGATATGGATTCGGTGGTGAAGAGCCGCATGGAAGCCTGGGAAGGTACCGCCAAGCTGACCCTGCGTGATGCGGGGGTGCGTTATCGCGCGGTGTCTGTGGATGGCACTACCCTGACCGCCACCTTTGCCGACCAGGTGGCTGCGGACGCCGCCCGTGCTCCGCTGCGTCAGGCGCTGGACAAGCTGGCCATGCAGCCGGCCGGTGATAGCCCGAAAATTGTCATGACGCTGAACGAAACGGCCCTGAAGGAAATGCAGGATTACGCCGTGGACCAGAACCGTACCGCGCTGAACAAGCGGGTCAATGAACTGGGTGTGGCGGAAGCCGTCGTGCAGCGCCAGGGTGCAGACCGCATCGTGGTGCAGCTGCCGGGGATTCAGGATGCGGCCACTGCCCGCCGGATTCTGGGCCGCACCGCGACCCTGGAATTCCGCCTGGTAGACAACAGTGTGTCTTCTGCCCGCCTGCGTTCCGGCATGGCGCCTCCCGGCCTGGAATTCTTCCCGTTCAAGGGACAAGAGGGCCGTATCGTCGCGTTGAATAAATCCAGCATCGCCACCGGTGATCAGGTGATCGATGCCAAGATGGGTTTTGATCAGCAAAACGGTCAGCCGGAAGTGAATGTGACACTGGATTCCGATGGCGCCCGCCGCATGCAGCGTGTAACCGGCAAGAACGTGGGTAACCCCATGGGCGTGCTGTTTATTGAAACCAAGACCGACGTGAAAAAGGTGATCGACGAGGACGGCAACAGCGTTGATCAGATGACCAGCAGCACGGACAAGTATGTGATCAATGTGGCTACCATCCAGAGCACCTTGGGCAGCCGCTTCCGGATTACCGGGCTGGATAACCCCGCCGAAGCCTCCGAGTTGGCATTGCTGCTGCGGGCGGGTTCTCTGGCGGCGCCGGTGAGCATCGTGGAAGAGCGCACCGTGGGCCCGAGCCTGGGGGCGGAAAACATCGAAGCCGGCCTCAAGTCCATGGCGCTGGGTCTGTCGCTGGTGCTGGTCTTCATGATGATCTGGTACAAGCTGTTTGGCCTGATTGCCAACGTGGCCCTGTTGGGTAACCTGGTGATTATTGTCGGCGTCATGTCGTTGATCCCCGGTGCCACCATGACCTTGCCGGGGATCGCCGGTATCGTGCTGACCGTGGGGATGGCGGTGGATGCCAACGTACTGATCTTCGAGCGTATTCGTGAAGATTTGCGGCGGGGGCTCAGTCCGCGCCAGGCTATCGAAGAGGGTTACGCTCGTGCATTTACCACCATTCTTGATGCCAACATTACCACCCTGATTGTGGCGGTGATTCTATTTGCAGCCGGTACCGGTTCGGTGCAGGGCTTCGCGGTTACGCTGTTCATCGGCATCCTCACCTCCATGTTCACGGCGATTATCGGCACCCGTGCCATGGCAGAAATGATTTACGGTCGAGGCGCCCGCGCCCCGAGCAAACTGAGCATCTGAGGCGGTTATGAGCAAAGCACCCATGAACATCAATTTTATGGCCGCCCGCAAACCGCTGGGCATCCTGTCGCTGGCGCTGGTGATTATTTCCGTGGCGCTGTTGCTGACCCGAGGCCTGAACCTGGGGCTGGATTTCACCGGGGGGACTACCGTGGTAGTAAAAAGCCCGGTGGATGTGGAGCTGTCTCAGGCACGGGAAGATTTGGCGCAGGCAGGTTTCGGTGATGCCGTGGTACAGCACTACGGTTCCCCCAAGGAAGTGAATATCCGGGTCGCACCAAAGGATGACGTGGACGCGGACAAGGTGGGCCACAACGTCTTCAATGTGCTGAAAGAGCACAATGCGGATCTGGAACTGCTGAAAGTGGAATTTGTGGGCCCTCAGGTTGGTGACGAACTGCGTGACGAATCCGGTACCGCCATGTTGCTGGCGCTTGGCCTTATGA
>NZ_LWEZ01000855.1:0-390 GCF_001634945.1 Alcanivorax sp. HI0044 | reverse complement strand
GCGATCCGCCCACCTTTTCCAACAACAAATCACGCAGTGACTTTGTGGTGGAAGAACACCATGGCGACCTGATTCGCAAAATCATGCGTTGCCTGGAGCCGGGTGGGGTGTTGTATTTCTCCTGTAATTACCGCCGTTTCCAGATGGATGAAAGCATCAGTAAATGGTTCGACGTGGAAGATATTTCCCGCTGGAGTATCCCGGAGGATTTCCGGCGAAATGAAAAAATCCATTACTGCTACGCGATTCGTCATGTGGAGGACGCATGACGGTTGTGCTCTATACCACCCTGGGTTGTCACCTTTGTGACCAGGCCAGGGAGCTGGTGGCCATGGTGAATCCGGGGCTGGTGCTTACCCCGGTGGATATCGCCGAGGATGATGCCTTGAT
>NZ_LWEZ01000854.1:0-790 GCF_001634945.1 Alcanivorax sp. HI0044 | reverse complement strand
GATACACTTCTTGTTAAAGAACTCAAAGATGCGATCCGATCTTCGTAAAACATTTTCGCTAGTTCCGTATTGCGTTGCTGCCTTATGTTATAGGCTTGAACCAATAAACTCGCTAGCGCAACGACTCCCGGGACCGCAATGGCAAGCGCTGATGTGCTATCTGACATTATTTATATCTCGTTTAGTTGTAGGCATAACGCCCGCAGCACGCGCGGCTTTGGAATGGAGGCGAAGCCGCAATGGAAAAGACGTAGCCGTGACTGCGATTGTTAGCCCTTTTCACTGAAGTTTGCTGTCCAAGTAATGCAGAATCGTTCTGCTTGCATTGCATACGAGCTCCGCATCTGCCTCCGAAAGCAGATTTTCATTTGCATGGGCCACACTCGCGTGGTTTCTCAGCTGATTCAGCGTATCTAAAACTGAAGAGAAGGACTTTAAGATTCGGTCAATTTCCGCTGACCAGTGACCGCCACTATTCAAACTTGGATGGGATTTCCGAAGAGCCTTATATAGCGAGGTAATCGTAGCATCCTTATCCACAGTGATTCCCGCCGCTTCACACTGGCTAAGGAAGTAGCCATGTAGCGCGGTATGCACCCTATCAACTCCGCTCGTGGCGCCCGATGTCGCTAGCAATGCCTCAGTATCTTTAAGCGCTCTCTCAACAACATCTCTGGCAGAGAGAGTTGGTGGCACAAACGTTGGAGCCAAGCCCTCTGGTTTTAGTCCAATTTCACGCATTAGTGCCGAGTGATTGCTCCAAAGCCAGTCCGCAGCTTTCTCGTTTTCG
>NZ_LWEZ01000853.1:0-323 GCF_001634945.1 Alcanivorax sp. HI0044 | reverse complement strand
CAGTGTTGAAGCGAATGTGGCGATACAGATCGTATTTGCGTGCGCAGTATTGCTGGTAGGCAAAAATTTCTTTCTGCGGCGCGAAGCGACGGCTCCACGGGTAATGGCGTTCAAAGGAAAACGAATACAGATGAGAGGGCACATCACAGGCGGCACCAGGGTAGGTGTTGTCGCGCCAGCAGCCGCCAACATCGTGGCCCTTTTCGATCAGCAGCAGGTCGTCCTGCCCCTGGGCTTTGAGGCGAATGGCCATGCCCAGTCCACCGAAGCCGGCGCCAATAATGATCACGTTGTGCGTTGCTTGCATGGGAAACAATCCAGTT
>NZ_LWEZ01000852.1:0-207 GCF_001634945.1 Alcanivorax sp. HI0044 | reverse complement strand
CAAGCCCGTGAGACTAGCGAGGGGCGACGAATACTGCCAGAAGACTTTATAAATCAGTACTTTACTGCCAGAGATGCAGTGAACATGCTCAAAGAAGCGTATCCGGATATTCGGGTTGATTTGCTACTAAAGAACCGGGATGGCTCCCACCGATTTTACAAAGCGAATGTGGAGCGAATTGACAACTATATTCCTGAGAAATATAGT
>NZ_LWEZ01000851.1:0-1025 GCF_001634945.1 Alcanivorax sp. HI0044 | reverse complement strand
CTCCGGGAGAAGGGGTTGCGAACGCTTCGCCCAGTTGCAAATACTGCTGGTCTTGATTAGTTACTATATGCTGATCATATTGACAGTGCCTCTACTGTTCTGGAGCTATCAGATATATGACGAAGCAACTCAGTAAAGAAGAGCTTGAACTTCAGGAGGAAGCGATAGCTTTTGCCAGAAAGCACAAGAAAAAAATTGGTCAGCGTCTTACTGATACGTCCCGGTTTGTGCCGGAGAAGGAACCGGTAACGGTGTTCATGGCTGGCTGCCCAGGCGCGGGCAAGACTGAAGCGTCGATAGAGCTAATTGATAGCGTCAAGGATGGTGGTGGTGAAATTCTTAGGATTGACCCGGATGAGCTTAGATCGGAGCTGCCGGGCTATACCGGGGATAATTCCTGGTTATTTCAGGGTGGAGTCTCAATTTTGGTAGAAAAGGTCCTCGATTTGGCGTTAAAGCAGCGTCAGACCTTTTTGTTGGACGGTACTTTGGCCCGGTTTGAAGTGGCGCGACGCAATATTGAGCGGTGTTTAAATAAAGGGAGGTTTGTGCAAATTCTCTATGTTTACCAGGAGCCTTTACAGGCATGGGAGTTTGTCCAAGCCCGTGAGACTAGCGAGGGGCGACGAATACTGCCAGAAGACTTTATAAATCAGTACTTTACTGCCAGAGATGCAGTGAACATGCTCAAAGAAGCGTATCCGGATATTCGGGTTGATTTGCTACTAAAGAACCGGGATGGCTCCCACCGATTTTACAAAGCGAATGTGGAGCGAATTGACAACTATATTCCTGAGAAATATAGTCGCGCGGACCTTGAGCGCATGCTTGGACTGGACTAGGGTGGAAACATGTTGAAGAAATCTCCCCCGGTCGTGGAATCGACCCCTTTTTCTGACTTCATCCGAAACGCCTCCTCAGCGGAGCGTAAGCGGGTGTACGGTCGTGTGCTGAAAAAGGCCTCAGAGCGTCAGAATCGCCTTGTTGAGGAAGCAGCCAAGGCTGACTAGTTCAAGTCTCTGTTC
>NZ_LWEZ01000850.1:0-300 GCF_001634945.1 Alcanivorax sp. HI0044 | reverse complement strand
TCCTGTATCCGGCGCTGCTCCGGGGTAAGAGCCTTGCCTTTGGGGGTAACACCTTGACGTTCCGCCTCAAGCTGCTTGACCCAGCGCCGCAGCGCGCTCTCAACTACACCAAGCGATGTGCTGGCTTGGGAAACAGTGTAGCCTTGATCCAACACCAAGCTGGCGGCTTCCTGCTTGAACTCAGGAGTAAAGGAACGTCGTTTTCTGGTCATCTGGCACCTCGATTAAGGTGGTAACTTTACCACCTATGTTGGTGTCCGGATTCATTAGACCACTACACTATAGCCCAAGCGTGAAAGT
>NZ_LWEZ01000849.1:0-913 GCF_001634945.1 Alcanivorax sp. HI0044 | reverse complement strand
GGCAGGAACAACAGCTCTTCGAACCAGAGGGTATTACGGCGACAGTGACGACCGATCAACAGGTTCTGCAGTACCGAAGAGTGATCAAACAATTCGATGTTCTGGAAGGTCCGGGCGATACCCAGCCCGGCCACGTCATGGGCCGGCAGGCGGGTAATGTCCTGACCATTGAAAACGATCTGGCCGGCACTGGGTTCATACAGGCGGCTGATCAGATTGAAGATGGTGGACTTGCCCGCCCCGTTAGGGCCAACCAGGGTAAAGACTTCGCCGGCTTCCACGTCGAAGCTGACACCGTCCACCGCTTTAACGCCCCCGAAGGAGATGGAGAGATCCTTGACCTGTAACAGACTCATCGTTGGCGCTCCGTTTTCAGGTAGGTTCGGGTACGGCGGAACATGCCCTTGCGATACAGCGGGAACAGCTGCAACCAGGTACGCACCTTGAACCAGACGCCATACAGCCCCCGCGGCTCATAAATCACCATGAGCAGAATCAACAGCGCGAACAGGGCCGTGTCCATGCCCGGATAGGCCGCGATCTTGATGCCCGCCGCGTTATCCAGATAATCCCGGGCAATGGCAATGACCTGCGGCAGCAGCACCACCACGATGGCACCGAAAAAGGCCCCATGAACCGAACCCAGGCCACCGATCACCACCTGCAGCAGCAGGGTAATGGAGATCAGCACCAGGAAACTTTCATAGTTCACCGCCTGGGCCAGATGCCCATAAAGCGCCCCCGCCAGACCGGTAATGGCACAGGACAGGCTGAACGCCAGGGTTTTGGCCCGGGTCACATTCACCCCCAGAGCGCGGGCAGACACTTCANTGTCGCGCACCGCCAGGAAAGAGCGNNCGGAACCACNGCGCAGCAGGTTCAGATAGCCCAGCGTCACCAGTACCAACACCGC
>NZ_LWEZ01000848.1:0-570 GCF_001634945.1 Alcanivorax sp. HI0044 | reverse complement strand
GGTGGATTACATCCCCCAGGAAGCGGTGATTTTCATGTGGGTGGAAGTGGACGCGGACACCGTGATCGACACTCCGAAAGAAGTGCGCACCTTCAAGGTGTTCACCACCGGTTCCGGCATTCCCAACAATGCCCGCTATATCGGTACCACCATCGATAACATGAAGGGCGAGGCTCACCACGTTTACGAGTTGAGAGACTGACGTAGGAAGCGATCCGTTACATCTACGAAGCCGCTGTAGGAACGAAGCGTAGCGGAGTAACGCACGTATTTCCGTGAGGCCCGAAGGGTGAGCGAAGCGAATAGTCCCTCTTGAGGGACGAACCACGCGTCAGCGTGAAAATCATCCGCAGAGCCTACCCCGGATTCGGTTCGGAGCAGCAGAGCAACCGGGGCCTCCAGAATGATCAGGTGACCCCCGCATTGCCTGTTTCCTCGCGAGGGCTGGTATTCGTCCCTCAAGAGGAACTCCTACAGCGGCTTCGTTATAAACGTGCGGGTCGACGTTCCTGCGGAGCGGGGAGGCTCTGACCCTCGTCAGCCAACCCGCAAACCGTTAGACTGCGCTGT
>NZ_LWEZ01000847.1:0-11094 GCF_001634945.1 Alcanivorax sp. HI0044 | reverse complement strand
TTGTAGACGTAGTCGATGGTGCCCTGCGGAATGGTCGCGAGCCCGGAAGCTGCCGCAGCGGGAACGCCGTTGGCCTCCAGTACGCGAGCCGTGGTCAGGTCAGGGGTATTGATCTGGATCGGCATGTCCGGCAGGTAGCTCAGGTTGAGCGCCAGGTTGCCCACGCCTTCAAAGGTCTTGTCGGCGGTGAGGCCGAATACCTGAATGTCTTCCGGGTATTCATAGAAGTAGGCGATATCGTTGCCCGCGGTGATACCCTGGGGGAGCGGGCTGTCTTCCTTGGTCACCGAGTAGTAAGGCAGTCGGCTGTGATAATTGAAGAAGTAGGTGCCGATCTTGGCCTTGGATTCCGGGAACGCGTAGTCAAACTTCAGGCCGTACTGACCGCCGTCCTTGGGTTCATTTTCATCCCTGCGGGGAATGTAGGCACCGGCGTTGTAGGCATCCTGGTTCGGAATGACGGCGGAGCTGGAGAAGGTGGCATCACAGCCCAGTGCGGTGTTGTCCAGGGTTGAGAAAAAGGTCCCGCAACCGTCCAGGTTTGCCGCACGCCATTCATACTGATAGAAGGACTTCATGCTCAGGCGGTCAGTGAAGTTGTAATCCACGGTGACCATGCCGGAGGGCGTCAGGAATTCCGTGTATTCCGACCCGGGGCGGTGCAATGCGGCCAGGTCGACCGCATTCAGTGAGCTGAAGGAGCCGCGTGAATAGAGGCTACGGCCCCACAGGAGCAATTTACGGCCCGCTGCTACTTTCAATGGCTGTTCGTTCACCTGGAAGGTGCCGTGGGCAAAGACCTGCTGGAAGGTCGCGCCCTGGAACTGGGAATTACGATGGAAACCGTCGTCGCTCAGCTTGCCGCCCTGGAACCCATTGGGGTAGTTGCCCTGGGGAACATAGCCTTCCTTCTGGGTGTAGTCGTACCAGGTCTTGGCCTGTACGAAGAGGCCGTAGTTCTTGTATTGCAGGTTGAAGTCACCGATGGCTTTGACCACGGAGGAAACCACTTCGCCGCCGTCATAGTTCAGGTTGCCGTCATCGGAAACCGCCGATCCTGCGGTACCACCGGGGGTATCACCGGCGAACAGGTTTTCCTTGCTGGCAGATTCCATCCGGGAGATGGCGCCCACGGAGGCCTTCAGGTTCCATTTGGCACTGAAGTCATCGTTGAACTTGTATTCACCGCCGGCCATGGCCGGGGCGGCGGCTGACAGCAGGCCCAGGGCCAGGACGCTGCTGTAGCCGACAGCGATTGCTTTGCTTCGCATTATTTTGCTCTCCCACTGCTCCGGGGATGAACCGGGCAGACATTCCGTTTGTTGTTGTGAACGTTGTTGTAGCGCACTTGTGAAACTCGCCCGGTCCCTTCGGGCGTTGTATTTCTGACTCTGCGGATTTCGTCGTTATTTTTTTGAATCACGATTCCGAAAACCGATCGGTCATGCTTAATTCATACATACCGCTTGGTATGTGGTCAAGACGACTAAAGTGGCAAAAATCGGTGGGGAAGCGGTTTAAGATGAAGGTTACGGGCTTATTTTGGGGAAAACGTACCAGTAAGTCGGTCTGAAAATAGGCGAAAGGAAACATAATCATGATATGGGTTTACTTTCGAACGTGGTTCGTTACCCCAGGTAACAAGCAAAAGGATGTTTCGTTTTTGGTGACTTTTTTTGTTTCTGGACACATTTTTTAATGATTGTGAGGCAGTTCCCTGCTGAGCAAAGGTGGAATTCTGGTTGATGGCGTCATGTCACTGCCCATGGCTTGCGAGAGATACCGTAATAACGACAGCGACATCAGGTGATGGGGTTTGACGTCAGGCACCCGGCATCGAGGGTGTGGCAAAGTGCCAGGTATTCGCCGATAAGCCAATCCGACGTCGAGAACCGTGTTATCCACGCCAGTACGCGATGAACCAAAAAAAGGGGGCACCAGACGGTGCCCCCAAGGGGAAACAGAATCAGCGCGATTCCGTCTAGAACACTTCGAACAGGCCAGCAGCACCCATGCCGCCACCGATGCACATGGTGACGACCACGTACTTCACACCGCGGCGCTTGCCTTCGATCAGGGCGTGGCCGGTCATGCGGGCACCGGACATACCGTAGGGGTGGCCGATGGAGATGGCGCCGCCGTTGACGTTGTATTTTTCCGGGTCGATGCCGAGCTTGTCCCGGCTGTACAGGCACTGGCTGGCGAACGCTTCGTTCAGCTCCCAGAGGCCGATGTCATCAACCGTCAGGCCAAAGCGCTTGAGCAGTTTTGGCACGGCATACACCGGGCCGATGCCCATTTCGTCAGGGTCACAACCGGCCACTGCCATGCCACGGTAGGCGCCCAGCGGTTGCAGGCCCAGTCGCTCGGCTTCCTTGCTGTCCATCAGCACACAGGCACTGGCGCCGTCAGACAGCTGGGAGGCGTTGCCGGCGGTGATGAAGCCGCCTTGCTGCACCTGCTGGCCACCCTTGAATACGGGCTGCAGCGATTGCAGCCCTTCCAGGGTGGTTTGCGGGCGGTTGCCTTCGTCCTTTTCCAGGGTCACTTCCACGTCGGAAATTTCCTTGGTCTCTTTGTTCATCACTTTCATGATGCTGGGCATGGGCGCGATTTCGTCATCAAACTTGCCGGCTTCCTGGGCAGCAGCGGTGCGCATTTGTGACTGGAAGGCGTATTCGTCCTGGCTGTCGCGGGACACGTTATAACGGTCGGCGACGATTTCGGCGGTTTCCAGCATGGACATGTAGATGTCAGGGCGGTTTTCTTTCAGCCATGGGTCGGCGGCGCGGAAGGTGTTCATCTTGTCGTTCTGCACCAGGGAGATGGATTCCAGGCCACCGGCCACGGCCACGTCCATGTTGTCGACGATGATTTCCTTGGCGGCGGTGGCAATGGCCATCAGGCCGGAGGCGCACTGACGGTCCATGCTCATGCCGGACACACTGGTGGGCAGGCCGGCGCGCAGGGCGGCCTGGCGGGCCACGTTGCCGCCGGTGCTGCCTTGCTGCAGCGCAGCACCCATGATCACGTCCTGAATGGTGGCCGGGTCGATGCCGGCACGTTCAACGGCGTGTTTGATGGCGTGGCCGCCCAGGGCCTGGGCCTGAGTGTCGTTGAAGGCACCGCGGTAGGCTTTGCCAATGGGGGTTCGGGCGGTGGATACGATTACGGCTTCTCTCATGGTCACTCTCCTGAGGTATGTTCGGCCTTAGATGTTTGTGCTGTAGGAGGCTGCTTGCAGCCGAATCGCTTTTCGCGGTGCGGGTTCGCTTGCAAGCAAGCTCCTACGTGTTTTGTTAACCCAGCTTGATGCCCTTGGCTTTGGCGGCCATGGTCAGAATCTTGGTGACATGGTCGCCGCCGGTCATCATTTCGCTGGCGTTGTCCATGTTGCCGATTTGCTCGAAGTGGGCGGCCACGCCATCCACATTACGCTCGTCGTCATTCAGGTAAACGCCTTGGCTTTCCATCAGGCGGACCATGGCGTAGCAACCGGCGCCGGCCAGCAGAATGCGATGGGTGGGGGCTTGCGTACTTGCCAGAAACAGCACGGCCGGGGTGATTTCCCTGGGCTCCAGCATGGCGAGCACTTCCGGGGGCATCAGGTCTTCGGTCATGCGGGTGGCGGCGGTGGGGGCGATGCAGTTTACCTTGATGTCGTATTTTTCACCTTCCAGGCACAGGGTATTCATCAGCCCGGCCACGGCCATTTTGGCGGCGCCGTAGTTGGCCTGGCCAAAGTTGCCGTACAGGCCGGAGGTGGAGGTAGTCATCACGATACGGCCGTAGCCCTGATCGCGCATGATCGGCCATACGGCCTTGCTGCAAATTTCCGAGCCGGTAAGGTGCACGGCCACGACCTTGTCCCAGTCGTCCTGGGTCATTTTCACGAAGCTTTTGTCGCGAAGGATGCCGGCGTTGTTGATCAGCACATCAATGCGGCCCCAGGTGTCGATGGCCTGCTTGACCATGGCTTCGACCTGGGTCTCATCGGAAACGTCTGCCCCGTTGGCAATGGCGTCGCCCCCGGCGGCCTTGATTTCGGCAACAACCTGTTCTGCGGCTTCACTGGAACCGCCGCTGCCATCGCGGGCACCGCCGAAATCATTGACGACCACCTTGGCGCCGAGTTTGGCCAGTTCCAGGGCGTGGGATTTACCCAGGCCGTTGCCCGCGCCGGTGACGATGGCCACCTGATTATCAAAACGGATTGTCATGGGTATCTCTCTGAATGCTTTTTGAGTTGAAAGTGAAAAGTTCAAAGTTGAAACGCGAGTAATGGTATTGCCAAATGACAGGCCCTGAAGCCGCGAAACAGACAGTGATTTGCTGAATTTTTTACCTCTCCAGAGCATGGCCGCGGGTAACGACTTTCATCTTGGTGCAGTGCTCTATCGCGTTTTTAAACTTTAAACTTTTAACTCGGAATTATTGCCAGGCTCAACCATTCCGCAATCAAGGCGGGCTTTTCCTGCCCTTCGATCTCGACTTGCACACCGTGGCGAAGTTGCCATTCATTATCGGAGCGCTGTTTGACTTCCAGCAGGGTGAACGAGCCGCGTATCTTGCTGCCTTCGCGCACCGGGTTCATGAAGCGCACTTTGTCGAAGCCGTAGTTGATGCCCATGACCTGGCCCTTGATGGTGGGCAGTACATCGATGGCCATGGCCGACAGCAGTGACAAAGACAAAAAGCCGTGGGCGATGGTGGCACCGAAAGGGCTTTCCTTGGCGGCCCGCTCCGGGTCGGTGTGGATCCACTGGGGGTCTTCGGTCAACTCGGCAAAGCCATCAATGCGTTGCTGATCGACGGTGCGCCACTGGGATTCGCCAACGTTTTTACCAACGTTTGCCTGCAGATCGTCGAGGCTGATTTGCGGTTTGCTCATGGTGCTCTCCCGTTGCTGGCCCGGACAATGCCCACCGAGGCCAAATTTCAAAACGTTATTTTAAAAAGAGTCAGTATGCGAGCGGCGTAATCAGCCGTAAAGGGTCAAAAGCGCCATCTAGGGCGGGAAATCCGTCACGGCTTGCTGTGCGGTCAATGGTGCGCTTCGGAACTTGTGTCAGACTTCGGCCGCAAACCGTCCCGGGAGCTGAAAAGCAAAGAGAAAGCCGGTTGCAGGGCGCCCCAAGTCAGCATGCCCGGAGGGTGAAGGGCGCATAAAGGTTAAGGGTGAGAGGAAGGAAGCGTATGGCGAATCCGAATGAAGCACTGGTAAACGAACCCCGTGAAGCGATTCTTGACGCGGCGGCGTTGTGTTTTATGGAGCGGGGGTTCAATGCGACCAGCATTGACGATATTGCCCGTCGCCTTTCTGCCACCAAGGGGATGGTGTACCACTATTTCAGCTCCAAGGCCGAGCTGTTCTTCGAGATCCATCATCGCGCCATGGATGCCCTGTTTGAAGAACTGGAGCCGGTGGCAGCATCCGACCTGCCTGCCCCAGAGCGGTTTACGGAAATGGCGCGCCGCTATGTGCATACCCTGATTCGTACCCAGCCTTATCAGCGCACTGTCTCGGAAGCGGTGCAAATGGTCTTGCGTAACAGCACCACTGCCGAGCAGCGGGATCAGCTAACCGATTTGCAGTCCCGCCGTAGCCAGTGTGAGGCGATGTTCATGGCGGTGCTGGAAGAGGGGATGAGTAACGGCACGATGCAGGCCAGCCGCCCCAGGGTGTCGATCAAGCCGGTATTCGGGGCAATGAACTCGGTGATCAACTGGTACCACCATCGCGAAGGGGAAACGGCCGAGCAGCTGGCCGAGCTGGTCAACGAAGTGGTGCAGGTGGCGCTGCGCGGGGTGATGAAATAATCGCGGGTTTCCTCTACTGGCAGGGAAAACCCGCGATGCCTTTCCCGGGCTCTCACCGCCCGTAATATCGGGCGGCCACTGCGCGATCAAAAAGCGTCCCGGCAGGTTATTTTTTCATGAAGCCCGCGAAGCGCTCCCGGGTATCCTCACTGAACATCCTTTGCGCAAACAACACACTTTCCTTTTCTATCTGCGCCTTGATGGCGGCGTCGCTCAGGCGTGTCAGCTGTTTGGTCAGGGCGATGGCCGCGGGAGTTTTCTCTGCCAGCCTCTGCGCCAGCGCCAGTGCTTCTGAAGCCAGCTCATCCACCCCGGTTCTATAGGCAATCAGCCCCATTCGTTCGGCTTCCTCTGCGCTAAACGTATCGCCGGCCAGCAGCAAGCGGTTGGCGTTCTGGCGGCCAATCAGGGCGGGGAGTATCAGGCTGGAGCCGGCTTCGGGCACCAGCCCCAGGTTAATGAAGGCGGTGTGGAAGCGGGCGTCATCGGCGGCGATCACCAGATCCGCGTGCAGCAACATGGTGGTGCCAATACCGGTGGCGTTGCCCTGTACCGCCATGATGATCGGTTTATCCAGGGCCATAAGGGCATGGACGAGAATCATGGCCGGGCTCAGTTTTCCCTCATCACGGCTGGCCGGGTCGGCTTGCAAAAAATCCTTGATGTCGTTGCCCGCGCAGTAGCTGCGGCCGTTGGCGGTAATGAGCAGCGCATTCAGGTCATCCCGTGCGGCCAGGTGTTGTACCGCTGCGGTGAGGTCTTCATACATTGCCACATTGAGCGCGTTGAGCTTGTCGGCGCGATCCAGGGTGACGTGTAGAACGGCGTTGTGCTCGCGGGTTTGAATAAATCCGCTGGTCAGTGTCAGCTCCGTCATGGCGCATCTCCGGAAAGGGAAAACCATGGACAATATCGGAACAGTGTTCCAAATAATAGCCATGCATGGATGCATGAAATTTATTTAGCGGGATGCAAAATATCAATTTCACTAACTAATGGCCCTGATCTAGGCTGGTCCCATCGCTTTTCAGCTCAGAGGATTCGCGCATGACCCAGTTTTATCTTGTCCGCCACGGGCAAGCGTCGTTCGGCACCGATAATTACGATCGCCTTTCCGAACTGGGTCACCAGCAGGCACGCTGGCTGGGCGAGTATTTTGCCGAACGGGATATGGGCTTTGATGCCCTGGTGTGCGGAAATCTGGTACGCCACCGGGAAACCGGCGCCGGCATTTGCGAAGGCCTGGGTGTGGCCTTGCCTGAAGACATTCAGCCGGGGCTTAACGAATTCGATTTCCAGTCGCTGGTGGATGCCTATCTCACCCAGCACCCGGATCAGGTGCCCGGTGAGGGCGCCCCGGTCGCGGCTTTCTACAAGGCGCTGAAGACCGCCATGAAACACTGGCGCATGGACACCTTGACCGGTGATTTGCCAGAAACCTGGCAGGGCTTCTCCGGCCGGGTGGCTGCCGCTCGCGAGCATATCCAACGGCAATACAGCGACAAGGACCGGGTGCTGATTGTCAGCTCCGGCGGTGCCATGGCTATGTTTATCAGGCACGTTCTGGGTGCGTCGGATGACGCCGTGGTGGAGTTGAACCTGCAGATCCGCAACAGCAGCGTGAGCCACGGTTTCTTCAATCAAAAGGTGGTGCGCATGGCCAGTTTCAATAACGTGCCGCATCTGGATCGCCCGGACCGTTTCGAGGCGATTACTTATTATTAAAGAAAGACATTCAGCACCCTTGATGGCGCCTTTGCCTGTAGCGTGAGGCGTGCTGCGTGCCGCATTTTTCAATGGGAGAGTTTCATGGATTTTCAGTACACAGAAAAAATGCAGACATTGATCGCCCAGGTGCGCGATTTCATCAACACCGAAATTCGCCCGGTGGAAGGGTTGTACCACGAGCAGTTGGAAAAAAGCCCGTGGGAAACCCCGCCGATCATGGATGAGCTGAAGGAAAAAGCCAAAGCCAAAGGTCTGTGGAACCTGTTCTTGCCCAAGGAGTACGGGGAATACAGTGCCGGCCTGAGCAACCTGGAATATGCGCCCCTGGCCGAGGAAATGGGCCGCAGCCGTATTGCTTCCGAGGCGTTCAACTGCGCGGCTCCGGATACCGGCAATATGGAAGTGCTGGCCAAGTACGGCAACGAAGCCCAGAAAAAGGCGTGGCTGCAGCCGTTGCTGGAAGGCCGGATTCGTAGTGCCTTTGCCATGACCGAACCGGAAGTGGCGTCCTCCGATGCTACCAACATTGAAACGCGGATCACCGAAGACGGTGATGACTACGTGATCAATGGCCGCAAGTTCTATATCAGTGGGGCTATGCGCAAGACCTGTGAAATCATGATCGTGATGGGCAAGAGCAGCCCGGACAACCCCAACCGGCATCAGCAGCAGTCGCAGATTCTGGTGCCCACCAATACCCCCGGCGTCAATATTGTTCGCCCGATGCAGGTGTTTGGTTACAACGATGCACCGGAAGGCCACGCGGAGGTTATTTTCGATAATGTGCGTGTGCCCAAGGCCAATATGATTCTTGGTGAAGGCCGTGGCTTTGAAATCGCACAGGGCCGCCTTGGCCCGGGTCGGATTCATCACTGCATGCGCCTGATCGGTGCTGCCCAGGAAGCCTTCGAGCTAATGTGCAAACGGGTAAACCAACGGGAGGTGTTTGGTGCACCCATGAGCAAGCAGGGCTCCGTGCGTGAAGATATTGCCAAATCCTACTGCGAAATCGAGCAGGCCCGGCTGCTGACGCTGAAAGCGGCAGACGCCATGGACCGTGCAGGTAACAAAGACGCCAAGGATTTGATCGCTATGATCAAGGTGATTGCCCCGAATATGGCGTTAAATGTCATCGATCGGGCGATTCAGATCCACGGTGCTGTGGGCCTGAGCCAGGATACGCCGCTGGTTAACTTCTTTAGCTATGCGCGCACCCTGCGTCTGGCCGATGGCCCGGACCAGGTGCACATGATGCAGCTGGGTCGGAACATGGCTAAACAATTCGCCTGATTTCGGGTGCTGGCCCGGAGCGTTAAACCCGCTCCGGGCTTTGCTATTTGCGCAGCAGAACAGAGAAGAACAGGAGAGCTCCATGTCCCAGGTGGATACACTGGATACGCAGAAACTGGCTGAATACCTTGAACAACACATTGATGGCTTCAAAGGTCCTGTCCAAGCCGACAAGTTCGAGGGGGGCCAGTCCAACCCCACCTTCAAGATCACTGCCGCCTCCGGCTCCTATGTGCTGCGTCGCCAGCCGCCGGGCAAACTGCTCAAGTCCGCCCATGCGGTCGATCGCGAATTTCGTGTTATGGCCGCATTGAAAGACACCGATGTACCGGTGCCCAATGTGCTGCACCTGTGTGAAGACCGCGATGTTATCGGCTCCATGTTTTACGTGATGGAGTTCTGTGAAGGCCGCATTTTGTGGAGTGCAGCCCTTCCCGAGGCGGGTGAGGGCGATACAGGCAATGCGGTGCGTGCGCAGATGTATTCGGAAATGAACCGGGTGCTGGCAGCCTTGCACAGTGTGGACCTGGAAGCCGTCGGCCTGACGGATTACGGCAAGCCGGGCAATTATTTTGAGCGCCAGCTGGGCCGCTGGACCCAACAATACGAAGCGTCCAAGTTGCAGGAAATCCCTGCAATGGATTCGCTGATCGAGTGGTTGCAGGCCAGCCAGCCCGAGGATGATGGCCAGGTGTCTCTGGTGCACGGGGATTACCGCCTGGACAACATGATGTGGCACCCCGGCAAGCCCGAAGTCATTGCAGTACTGGACTGGGAATTGTCCACACTGGGTCACCCACTGGCAGATCTGGCTTACCAGTGCATGGGGATGCGGATGCCGCAGCGCGGCGCCAAGATGGCTGGCCTGCAAGGTAAGGACCGTACCGAGCTGGGTATTCCCAGCGAGAAAGAATACGTGGCCATGTACTGCGAACGCCGGGGTATTTCCCATATCGACAACTGGGAATTCTATCTGGCATTCAGTTTTTTCCGTCTTGCTGCTATCTGTCAGGGTGTGGCGAAACGGGCTGAAGACGGTAATGCATCCAACAAACAGGCCGCCGAAGTGGGGGCGCTGGTAGAACCGCTGGCTTCCATGGCCATGCAGATTATTAACGAAGGGGCATAAAAGGCCGCTTCACGTTGCACGCAACAGGCAACACGGTAAATCAAGAATAGAATTTGCAGCGCAGTGTCAGGGCTGGACGTTTGGCCTGGCTCCGATTCGTGTTGCCGTGTGTTATCTGAAGCGTGCTGCGTCAATTTCAATCGGGAGAGTAGTAATGAGCACGAGCCTTTTTAATCTTGAGGGCAAAATTGCCCTGGTGACCGGCGCTAGCCGGGGTATTGGTGAAGAAATTGCCCGTCTGCTGGCAGAGCAGGGCGCCCATGTGATTGTGTCCAGCCGAAAAATTGATGGCTGCCAGGCGGTGGCGGATGCCATCAAGGCCGATGGCGGCAGCGCGGAAGCGTTTGCCTGCCATGTGGGCGAACTGGCGCAGATCGAAGCGGTGTTTTCCCATATCCGCGAAGTGCACGGCAAGCTGGACATTCTTGTGAATAACGCTGCCGCGAACCCGTACTTCGGCCACATCCTGGATACCCCGGTGGATGCTTTTGACAAGACGGTCGACGTGAACCTGCGTGGCTATTTCTACATGTCCGTAGAGGGGGCTAAGTTGATGCGCGAGCACGGTGGTGGTGCCATCGTCAATACTGCCTCGGTGAATGGTCTTACCCCGGGTGAAGGCCAGGGCGTGTATTCCATCTCCAAAGCGGCCGTGATCAGCATGACCAAGTCTTTCGCCAAGGAATGTGCACAGTTCAACGTGCGTGTGAATGCCTTGCTGCCGGGCCTGACCAAAACCAAGTTCGCCGGTGCCCTGTTCACCAACGAAGACATCTACAAACAGGCTCTCAGCCAGATCCCCATGGGCCGCCACGCGGAACCCAAGGAAATGGCCGGCACAGTTCTCTATCTGGTTTCCGATGCCTCCAGCTTCGTGACCGGCGAGTGTGTTGTGGTTGATGGTGGCTTTACCATTTAACACTAACGTTGCTATCAAACCGCTGTAGGAGATTCTATGTTGTCCACCCCAGTCTTCATGAGGCAGGGGCCGGCTGATAGTCGGTGCCATTTTTCATAAGCGCGAAGGCGATACGAACCAGTTTGCGCGCCAGGATGACTAACGCTTGGGTAGTTGCCAGCCCTCGATCCAGATAAGCCTGATAGACCCCTGCCCAACGCTTGCTCCG
>NZ_LWEZ01000846.1:0-370 GCF_001634945.1 Alcanivorax sp. HI0044 | reverse complement strand
CGGCTCCGGGCATAGCAGGCCGGTGGCATCAAGGTGGTGTTGCGCATCCAGTGACATCAGGGCTCTCCTCGTGGCGCATGGGCAACCACCGGTGGTTGCCAGAAAAAGGCAGCTATTATAACGACTGCACTGAGAATCGCAGCCAGCAGGAAATGCGACGCGTAACCCAGCCAGGCCACACTGAAACCGCTGGCCAGCGTGAACGCCCCTACCGCGAACAGTTGCACGGACGCTTGCACGGTATAGTCACTGCCTTCATGGCCGGCGCGGCAGTAATCCATCATCACCACAAACAGCGCCACCGTGGACAGGCCGTCCGCCAATTGCTCAAACAACGCCACCGCCCAGATCCACGCCCCCTGCGGGGCAT
>NZ_LWEZ01000845.1:0-370 GCF_001634945.1 Alcanivorax sp. HI0044 | reverse complement strand
AATTTTCTTCGTGCTCTGGACGCTGGCAATCTTGCCTTTGATCTCTTTACCGCTGGCCATAGGAACGTTCCTTTATCAGCGAATTACCAGGTCTGGGTGGCTTTGAACTGATCGAGAGATTCTTTGATCTCAGCTTCGATCTCGCCGTTGTAGTCACCCTTCTCGTTGATTTTATCCATCAACGCTTTCTTTTCGCTGTTCATGTAGTCCAGCAGTGCCGCTTCGAAGGGGCCGATTTTCTCGACAGCAATACCTTTCAGGTAACCTTCGTTCGCTGCGTACAGCACAACACCCATTTCAGCAACGCTCATCGGGCTGTACTGCTTCTGCTTCATCAGCTCGGTAACGGCCTGACCATGCTCCAGCTGCT
>NZ_LWEZ01000844.1:0-226 GCF_001634945.1 Alcanivorax sp. HI0044 | reverse complement strand
AGTTCCGTGAGGGCTTCGCCAACCGTGCGTGCGTTGTTAAGCAGGTACAAAATCGGCCCGAAGATCGATACTCCCTGACTGAGCCCCAACTTCAGGCCGAACAACGGGTCGCCGCTGCGCGCCGCACTCAGTTTCAACAGCTCCAGAAAACGCCGGTAAGACACCAGGCCCTGAAGGTTGTCCAGAGTGTTCTCCGGCAGGCCGGCATCACGCAGCAGCTCGGTGT
>NZ_LWEZ01000843.1:0-276 GCF_001634945.1 Alcanivorax sp. HI0044 | reverse complement strand
TGCTACAGTCAATGCACACATCAGCATCCCTGACAAAGGGCAAACCCTGATCGTTCCAGCTCCCCTGGAGCAACGCACCTGGAAGCTGCAGCACGCCCAACAGGGTGGCCGCATCTTCAATCGACAGGACATCCATATTGCCGGCCTTGTATTGTCTCTGCATCAGCTGGTCACCCAAGCCAGGATTGCCCATGCCAAAGGAGCCAAAGAGGAACGACTGCGGATACGCCGGGATATGCATGATGATCTGGGCGCAAAGCTGTTGCAGTTGTTGCA
>NZ_LWEZ01000842.1:0-570 GCF_001634945.1 Alcanivorax sp. HI0044 | reverse complement strand
GATGCTCAGCCTGTCCGGGCCGCTCACCCTGACCCTGTCCGTAGCCTTTATTGGCTGGCTTTACTTTCCTCTACGCCAGTATCTGTGGAGAAGAATGTTTCTCCGCCAGCGCCAGGAGCTGGATGAATGGCTGGCCCAGGCGCTGCCCGCCATGCTCGCCCAACAGGAAACCCAAACCGAATCCGGCATGGAGCAAGCACTGAGAGCGGTATTCCAACCCCTTTCCATAGAAGCGCTTGCTACAGTCAATGCACACATCAGCATCCCTGACAAAGGGCAAACCCTGATCGTTCCAGCTCCCCTGGAGCAACGCACCTGGAAGCTGCAGCACGCCCAACAGGGTGGCCGCATCTTCAATCGACAGGACATCCATATTGCCGGCCTTGTATTGTCTCTGCATCAGCTGGTCACCCAAGCCAGGATTGCCCATGCCAAAGGAGCCAAAGAGGAACGACTGCGGATACGCCGGGATATGCATGATGATCTGGGCGCAAAGCTGTTGCAGTTGTTGCATCGCTCCTCCGACACTACAAAGCCGCTGGTGCGCGAAGCTATTCATGACTTGCGTGA
>NZ_LWEZ01000841.1:0-602 GCF_001634945.1 Alcanivorax sp. HI0044 | reverse complement strand
AACGAATCCCCGGATAACGGAACAGATCCCAGGTTCCTCCCATGGCCTTGCGCCGCTCAACAATAGCAAAACGCTGGTCCGGGCAATCCTTGCCAAGATGACAGGCCATGCCGATACCCGACAGCCCTGCACCGATTATCAGGACATCCACATCATTACCGGTGTGTTCATTATTTTCGGCATGCTTGTGCTGGCTAACCATGAGAACGCTCCCTTAAACAGCCGGTCAAATCATCACGTAAAGAGTTCCTTTACCGTTCACCATCCCATTGCCAACAACCACAGGCAACCGACTTTTTCTGCCTGCCCCGTATCCGCCAGGTCACGCAGCATGCATCCACGGAATGGCCCTTGCATTTTTACGTCCAAAGTAATCATCAGGCCGTTTCCAAGTCTATACAAAGCAGTACTTGGCCCCATTCCATAAGGGGTATAGCGTTAAACGAAAAGCAGAACAAAGGTGGCACCATGGCATCAACAGACTCAACCACCACACTCCCTGACTGGCACGACGGGAAACGTTACCTTTGGTTACTCAGCCCGGCGATCCCCGTGCTGGCTGTTTCGTTTCTTCTCATTTATCTGTTTATCTGGCCCTGGCC
>NZ_LWEZ01000840.1:0-388 GCF_001634945.1 Alcanivorax sp. HI0044 | reverse complement strand
GTCACCCCCGAGGTTATTCGGAAAAAACCGGACGAAGGCATCCTGCATATCCTGCAGCATCTCCGCGAGCTGCTAAGCCGCAACAACAAGCGCTACCTGCACTGTGCGGCTCTGCTCAGCCAGCATTTACCGCAGCAACATGTGGCACCGCTGCGGCAAGTGCTGGGCACGCTGTCCATGCAATACCTGTCCCGGAACCCGGAATACATCCACCTGCCCAACCTGCCGGTGATGAACTACATCATGACCCACGGCGGCATTGCGGCCCTGGTCCATCAGCTGAGCCATGACGACCCCATGGTGAGCTTCGACGAACTGTCCCAAGGGTTGGCGACCATGGCACGCCACANGATCGAAGGCAGCCGGCGCGATGCCGGCCTGGATTCGC
>NZ_LWEZ01000839.1:0-472 GCF_001634945.1 Alcanivorax sp. HI0044 | reverse complement strand
GCCTGGCCGTGTTTGCCTTTACTACCTTGCTGGGCTGGAGCCTGTACAGCGAGCGCTGCACCCAGTTCCTGTTCGGCAACAAGGCGATCATGCCATTCCGGGTCGTCTGGGTACTGGCCGTGCCGTTAGGGGCCATAGTCAGCCTGAACTTCGTCTGGGCACTGGCCGACATCATGAATATCCTGATGGCCGTGCCAAACCTGATCGCTCTGTTATTATTGTCCCCCATTGTGGTTCGGCTAAGCCGAGAGTTCTTCGCCAACCGCCGCCCGGACTGAATATTTGTAGGAGCTTGCTTGCAAGCGAACCCAGGGTATCGTCAATTGCCCAGCTTCGCTTGCAAGCAAGCTCCTACAGTGCACAAACACACCTTGTAGGACCCATCCCAGCATGACCATCTCCCTCCCTGACTACGTCCGCAACGACATTCAGCGCAATGTGACCTTTGCTCTGGAAGAAGATATCCGCGATG
>NZ_LWEZ01000838.1:0-353 GCF_001634945.1 Alcanivorax sp. HI0044 | reverse complement strand
TCATGTGCAGTTGGAAAAGATCAAGGTGATGGCATCCAAACAGCAGACCGCGTTTGGTGCCTTGCTGGACGATCCGGTATGGCAGCACAAGCTGGCCCAGCTGGAGGCGGATGTGCTGGCCCTGGAGTTTACGGAAATGCGTATCAAGTCGGCGCTGTCAGCCGGCAAGGATCCGGGGGCGCTGTCGTCCATGACCAAGATTCTGGGTACCGAGCTACTGCAGAAAGTGACGGAACTGCGCATCGAAACCCTGGGGGCGCAGGCGACGATCTGGCAGCCCCAGGCGCTGGTGCCCGGCGACGATCAGCCGATTACCGGGCCGGAATATGCGCTCACCGCCATGCCCCATTATC
>NZ_LWEZ01000837.1:0-6560 GCF_001634945.1 Alcanivorax sp. HI0044 | reverse complement strand
TGCGTTTTGAATGAGAGGGGCTGCAAGCAACATGCAGCATGCAGCACGCTACACGCAAAAAAAGGGACGCCGAAGCGTCCCTTTTTTGCGTGCAAGCCTGTTGCATGCAGCATGATGCGTCTCTTAATCCACATCTGCCGGGTAAACACCGTTCTCGTCGTGCACTTCCTTGCCGCTCAGGGGCGGAGTGAAAGCACAGGCGACGACCATGTCTTCGTTTTCGCCACCGTAGAGGTAATGCTCGTCGTGCTCGTCGAGCAGGTAGATGGTGCCCGGAGTCAGGTCGTAGACCTTGCCGTCATCCAGGGTCTCGATCTTGCCGCTACCGGAAATCACGTAGACGGATTCCCAGTGGTTGGCGTATTTGATATGGGTCTTGGTGCCTTTGAAGATGGTGGTGATGTTGAACGAGTGCCCCATCTTGTCTTCTTTGAGAGACAGGCGAACAGACTGCCAGTTGCCGTTTTCGGCTTTGACACAGCGGTCAGACTTCTCGGCTTCAGCCAGAGTGCGAACGATCATGGATAACTCCTGAGCTAAAAATCGGGGGAGGGAGAAATAACGCTCCCCCACTCTCGCGAAAAAGGAGGCGGGGGAGCGGGAACCGCCGTGTTAGGCAGTGATGCTGGCCACGGAGTGAGCTTCGCCGCGCTTGATGCGGTCGGTCATCACTTCTTCTACGCTTTCCTTGACGATCTCAAGGGCGCGAACCAGGTCCTCTTCGCTGATGGTCAGCGGGCAAAGGGTCTTGATCACCTGATCATCGGCGCCGGAGGTTTCAATCACCAGCTGACGCTTGAAGCAGGCTTTGGTGATTTCGCCAGCGACTTCGCCATCGCGGGCGACCAGGCCCTGCATCATGCCGCGGCCGTTTAGGTAGAACCAGTGGCTGTCGTAGCTGTTGGCAATCTCGCGGAAGTGGTCGGTAATGATGTCCGCTTTCTTCTGCACTTCCTTGGCGAATTTGTCATCGCGCCAGTAGTGGTTCAGCGCTGCAGCGGCGGTTACGAAAGCCAGGTTGTGGCCACGGAAGGTGCCGTTGTGCTCGCCGGGTTTCCACTGATCCAGTTCCGGCTTCAGTAGCACCATGGCGAAAGGCAGGCCATAGCCGCTCAGGGACTTGGATAGGGTGATGATGTCCGGGCTGATGCCGATGTCATCAAAGCTGAAGAAGGTGCCGGTACGACCACAGCCGGCCTGGATGTCATCCAGGATCAGCAGCATGTCGTGCTTGCGACACACTTTTTCCAGGTTGCGCAACCAGTCGAAGCTGGCTGCGTTGATGCCGCCTTCGCCCTGTACAGTTTCAACGATGACGGCCGCAGGATGGTCAACGCCGCTGGAGGAATCGCCCAGTACCTTGTCCAGGTATTCGGTGGTGTCGAATGCATCACCCAGATAGCCGTCGTACGGCATGGGGGTGACACCGCCCATGGTCACGCCAGCGACGCCACGGTGGTGGCTGTTACCGGTGGCGGCCAACGCGCCCAGGCTTACACCGTGGAAGCCGTTGGTGAAGCTGATGATGTTTTCACGGCCTTTGATGTTACGGGCAATTTTCAATGCCGCTTCCACCGCGTTGGTGCCGGTGGGGCCGGTGAACTGCATCACGTGATCCATATCGCGCGGCTTCAGAATCGTTTCATAGAAGGCATCCATGAACTCACGTTTGGCAGCGGTGTGCATGTCCAGGCCGTGAACGATGCCGTCGCGCTGGATGTATTCCAGCAGCTTTTCTTTCAGGACCGGGTTGTTGTGGCCGTAGTTCAGGGTGCCTGCACCGGCCAGGAAGTCGATGTATTCCTTGCCATTTTCGTCGTACAGATAGCTGCCTTTGGCCTGATCGAATACCACCGGAAAGCTACGTGCATAGCTCATTACTTCCGATTCGTGGCTTTCAAAAATGTCTGTATCCATGGTTTCTGTACTCATGATTCCTGGTCCTCGCTTGAATTAGGGTTGCTGGTTCGGGGTGCGTTTACGCGTCGTCGCGATTGAACGGGCCGATACGTAGCAGGTATTCGTCGTTATGTTCGCCGGCAAAGTGAATGCGCGAATCGAACAGAATAAATTCTTCCGTGGGCATGCTGCGCTGGTAGGCGAAGCTGCGGAACATGCCCCAGGAGGCTTCGTTGTCCGGGGTGATGGTGGTCTCAATGAACTGAACATCGGTGCTTTCTTCGCGCTCGATCAGTTCGGCCAGCATGCGCTTGGCCAGGCCCTTGCCCCGGGCTTTTTCGTGCACCGCTACCTGCCAGACAAACAGGACATTTTGCTGCTTGGGCGGGATGTAGCCGGAAATAAAGCCGACCAGGTCCCCGTCCATTTCTGCCGCCACTGAGGTGTCGGCAAAGTGGGTGCACTGCAGCAAGTTACAGTAGACGGAGTTCTCGTCCAGAGGCTTGCACTCGCTGATCAGTTTGTGAACCCGGCTACCGTCCTGGCTTTCAGGTTTACGAAAGGTGATGTCATCCGATTTGTCGGTGGATGAATCCGTTTTTTTCGCATCGTCTGCTGACATGGTTTCACTTATGGTCCGTTTTGGAGAAAGAGTTTGCGTCCCGGCGGCTGTTCATTTCTACCGCCGGTTGCGCGCGATCAATGGCCCCCAGATCCAGTACCGGCGAGGCGTCGATATCGCCGGCATTCATCATTGCCGCAACCCGCTGCAGGGAGCTAAGAATTAAAGATTGCTCCCAATCCTCAAGGCGGTCAAAGCGTTCGATGAATTCGTCCTGGAGCGGGGTGGGGGCCTTCTCGATGATATCCAGGCCGGCGGAGGTCAGGTGGGCATAAACACGGCGTTTATCCTGCTCGCCACGCTTGCGGCCCAGTAGCTCCCGCTTTTCCAGACGGTCGAGAATGGTGGTGACGGTGGCCTGGCTCAGTGATACCTCGTTGGCCAGATCCCCCATGGTCATCTCACCGTGCGCCGCAATCGCCTGCATGATGAGAAGCTGGGGCGATGTCAGGCCGGATACCTTGCTCAGCTTGCGTGAGTAGAGGTCCGTGGCGCGAATGATCTGTCGTAATGCGATTAGCACGTCTTCGTGTCTGGCCATTGCCGAAAATTCTCTTGATAACAAAGTAATGTGACCGAAATTAGACATGGTTTGTCTGCAATCACCTTTGAGATGTAAAGATTCTATCTCCATCAAAACAGGGCAATGGCGAGTAATCCCTTGCGATAAGTGGTAGGCTATCTTAGAGATAAAACATTTAGATGTCAAAATAAATACCGGGCGGTGACGGTGTTGTGACCGGCTATATCGTCTGCATTCCTTGCTCTGCGGGGGTTTACGACCTGCCAGGGTGAAAGGCTCGCAGTTTCGACAATCGCACATGTTTTGTGTCACAAAGGACTTCTCCAGTTCCCGAATCCGGGGGCTGTTTTTCGTCGTCGTGTTTATAGGCGTTGCCATGATGATTGATTCCTTTCTTCTCGTACTTTCCTGGCTGGATCGCACTCTGGGGGTGATTGAGCGCGTCATTATCGGCGGCTGCATTCTGGCCATGGCCCTGTTGATGAGTGGCCATGTGGTGGGGCAGACCCTGTTTGATGAAGGGATTCCCGGTACCTATGAAGTGGTGAAAATGCTGATCGTGGTACTGACCTTCGTGGGGCTGGGCTACGCGGCCCGCCACGCCCGTCACATCCGCATGTCCGCCATCTATGAACAGCTCAATGGCAAGGCCCGCAAGGGGCTGCAGATGTTGATTTGCCTGGGAACGGCGACGCTGATGTTTTATTTCGCCTGGAAATCCGGTCAGTACGTCTTTGATATTCAGGAGCGTGGCCGGGTGAGTGCGTCACTGCAGGTGCCCATGTGGCTGGTCTACCTGGCACTGCCTGCGGGGTTCAGCATGGCTGGCATCCAGTACCTGCTGACCTTTACCCGCAATGCGGTATCCAAGGGTGTCTGGCGGTCGTTCAACGAAGAAGAAAGCTATGAAGCGGTGCCGCTGGAGGCGGCGGCTGTGGATGATCAGGATGGCCAGCGCTGATGCGTAGCCGGTTTTTTGCTATGAGTGCTGCTGAATGAGGGGGTTGTCGCTGTGTTAATCATTCTGGCTGTGATCATGCTGGTGTTGCTGATGATGGGGTACCCCATGATGGTGCCGCTGGCGGTGGGGACATTGTTCATGATGTTCACCGGGCTGACTTTCTTCGGCCCGGACCAGGCTATCACCTGGATGGTCAATGGTGTCGGTAGCTGGGTGTTGGCGGCAGTGCCCATGTTTATCTTTGCTGCGGATATTCTCACCAAGGGCCATACCGCCAACCGGTTGCTGGACCTGGTGGATGCCTTTACCCGGCATCTGCGCGGCGGTTTGCCGATCACCACCGCGGCGTCCTGTGCGGTGTTTGGCGCGGTGTCCGGTTCCACCCAGGCCACGGTGGTGGCCATGGGTGGCCCCATGCGCCCGCGCCTGCTGTCCAAGGGCTATTCCGACAGTTTTGCGCTGGCGTTAATCATCAATGCCAGTGATATCGCGCTGCTGATCCCCCCCAGTATTGGGTTTATCGTTTATGGCGTGGTGATGAAAACCTCCATCGGCGACCTCTTCCTGGCAGGTATCCTGCCGGGCCTGCTGGTGCTGCTGATGTTCTCCGTCTACTGCTGGATTGGCGCCCGGGTCAAAGGGATTGAGCCAGAGGAGCGGGCCAGCTGGGGGGTACGCTTCAAGGCCATGCGGGGGGCGATCTTGCCGCTGGGCTTCCCGATTCTGGTGGTCGGCGGTATTTATGGCGGGCTGTTCAGTGCGGTGGAAGCGTCGGCCATCGCGGTGGCGTATGCCTTGCTGCTGGAAGTGGTGATTTTCCGCAAGGTCAGCGTGAAGGACCTGGGGGGGCTGGCGTTGTCCTCCGGGATGATCACTGCGGTGGTCTTTATCCTGGTGGCCATTGGCGCGGCGTTTTCCCACACTTTGGGGACTGCCGGGATTCCCGAGAAACTGCTGGGGCCTGCCATTGAATCCATTGGCCAGAATCAGGTGGCGGCGCTGGCGCTGATCGCCGTGGCATTCTTTATTGGCTGCATGTTTGTGGACCCCATCGTGGTGATCCTGATTCTGGTGCCGATCTTCAAGCCGCTGATCGAATCCGCCAACCTGGACCCGATTCACGTGGGCGTGATCGTTACCCTGCAGGCGGCTATTGGTTCCGCCACGCCGCCGTTCGGGTGCGATATTTTCACCGCCATTGCGGTGTTCCGTCGCCCCTATCTGGATGTGATTCGGGGTACGCCGCCGTTTATCTTTATGCTGCTGATCGCCACCTTCATTCTGATTCTGTTTCCGCAGATATCACTGTGGTTGCCTGCGTTGGGTGGGTGATCTGCGCTAGACGCTAGCAGGGTCGAGGTCCGTGTTGCGGGCAGACCGGCACAAAAAAGCCCGGCCAATTGGCCCACTGCTGTCCCACAGTTGAGGGACAAATGAAAAAGCCTGAACCGAACTGGTTACAATGATTCTGCGAGGAAAACATTGTGATCAGGGAGGTTCAGGCTTTGTCACATCATAACACCGCCTTTCACCAACTGCTCAAACCGGTTTCGAGACATGATTTTGAGAGGCTGGCCAAAGAGCATCATCACGGGCAAAAACTGAGATCCGCCACGCGCTGGGATCAATTCATTGGCATGGCCATGTCTCAGCTTTCCGGCCGTCAGAGCCTGCGCGATATCCAGTCGAACCTGGAGAGCCAAAAGCATAAGCTTTTCCACCTTGGCGCCAAACCCGTTGCCCGTTCTACCTTGGCAAGGCTCAATGAGAAGCAGCCGGCGGAGCTCTACGAAGCGCTGTTCTACAAGCTGCTCCAGCGCTGCAGAAATAGCCCCAGCTCCCATAAGTTCCGCTTCAAGAACCCTCTCTACTCACTGGATGCGAGTGCCATCAACCTGTCCCTCAAGCTGTTTCCCTGGGCTGCCCACCGGCCGGATACCTGCAACGTGAAGCTGAGTGTCGGACTCAACCATGGCACCCATGTGCCAGAACGCTATGGGGGACATCCATGGCGATGGCGAGCATCTGCTTGTCTTTGTCGGCAAAAGCAGAAGCTCGCCCCGACTGATCAATCCTGATCCGTCAGCGCGCCTTCGCTGGCGGAACCGACCAGCCGTGCGTACTTGGCCAACACCCCACGGGTATAACGTGGCGTCGGCTGCTGCCAATTGGCACGGCGGCGTGCCAGCTCTGCATCGGAGAGGTCCACAACCAGGGTGTTCTCCTGCGCATCAATGGTGATCAGGTCGCCGTCTTCCAGTAGCGCCAGCGGACCGCCATCGAAGGCTTCCGGGGTCACGTGGCCGACCACGAAACCATGGCTGCCGCCGGAGAAGCGGCCATCGGTAATCAGCGCCACCTCATTACCCAAGCCTCGCCCCATGATGGCGGAGGTGGGGGTGAGCATTTCACGCATGCCCGGCCCACCGCGGGGGCCTTCATAGCGAATCACTACCACGTCGCCAGACACTACCGTGCCGTCGTTAATCCGTTGCTGGGCTTCTTCTTCCGAACCGAACACCCGTGCCGGGCCGGAAAAGTGGGTGCCTTCCTTG
>NZ_LWEZ01000836.1:0-348 GCF_001634945.1 Alcanivorax sp. HI0044 | reverse complement strand
TATGTGCGTTAAGGGTGGGTTGATAAAAATGGGGTGGACCAGCTTGTCGGCGTTACTGCTTTTGGTGGTGGCGAATGTTGTACAGGCCGAGGAATTGACCGATTCCATGCGTTTGGCACCTGGGGATCAGAAGGTGCTGACGTTCCCCGCTGCGGTATCGAAAGTGGCTACGTCCGATCCGGGTGTGGCCGCCCTGACGGTGACCGGCAGTAATGAATTGCTGCTGACGGCGAAAGCTGAAGGTTCAGCAGTGCTGTCAGTGTGGTTGCGCAACAACGGCAAACCGTTGCGAAGCACCGTGGTTGTGGCGACGACGCTGGGTGACTCCCTGCCGTTCGGCACCCAGGT
>NZ_LWEZ01000835.1:0-646 GCF_001634945.1 Alcanivorax sp. HI0044 | reverse complement strand
TCTTTTAATTCTTCAAGCCCTGTCCCAACCAAAGTTCCGTGCCTTATTCTTCGCCCAAGATATGAAGCTATCCCAAAGAATTTATTCTCACAAAACTCTTTAAAGCAATCTAGAAAATTAGAAGCAACCAAGTCAAAAATTGATATGCCACTCCTCACCCCGCTCCAGCGTATAGCTTTTGGGGTCATTTCTTTACCAGAATTAAGGTCCGGTATCAGCAGTGACAGCTCAGGCATCACCATATCAGAAACCCATTGCGTATATTTTATTTGATCAACATAAATCCTGGCATCATCAATTGTCCCCTTTTCCTTATTAATCTGAACATCAATTCTCAAGTTCCTAGCTCTTGAGAGGTACTGGCTATCCTCCATCTTATTTCCGTACCACTCAAGAATGTCCGCCCTATCTTCGATAGCCTTATTGGGACGAGAAGTTATATGAAACAGCTTACTCAAAAACGTCTCATCACAAACGTGAACCAAGTGCTCGGTTACAGATGGGGAAATATCAAACAATTTATATATAATTCCTTTAACATCTGACTCATAGCCATTTTTTGCTATTTCCTGAATCGTCTTTCTTAGCCTATGCTCTGCCCTTTGAGTATTATCTTTAATTGATATCAAGCACGCAGTAACAAGTT
>NZ_LWEZ01000834.1:0-431 GCF_001634945.1 Alcanivorax sp. HI0044 | reverse complement strand
CAAGGAAGTGAATATCCGGGTCGCACCAAAGGATGACGTGGACGCGGACAAGGTGGGCCACAACGTCTTCAATGTGCTGAAAGAGCACAATGCGGATCTGGAACTGCTGAAAGTGGAATTTGTGGGCCCTCAGGTTGGTGACGAACTGCGTGACGAATCCGGTACCGCCATGTTGCTGGCGCTTGGCCTTATGATGGTCTATGTGTGGTTCCGCTTCTCCAACAAGTTTGGCGTGGCTACCGTACTCGCGCTGTTCCACGATGTAATCATCGTGCTGGGTCTGTTTTCGCTGGTGCAGTGGCCGTTCGACCTGACGGTGCTGGCGGCGGTGTTGGCATTGATCGGTTACTCGCTCAATGACTCCATTGTAGTGGCCGACCGCATTCGTGAAGATTTCCGCAATTCCCGGCAGACGGATCCGGTGGCTATTA
>NZ_LWEZ01000833.1:0-976 GCF_001634945.1 Alcanivorax sp. HI0044 | reverse complement strand
TATTCCCGCCGGGCCAACCATGATGCCCTGGATGAAACCCAGGCCGCCCGGTTTGTGGATATGCCCACGGACTGGTGGCGCGAAGGTATGGGGCACCCCTCCATTACCACCATCGAATTGCTGGAAGTCTGCAAGCGCGGGTTGGGACATCCACGGGCGGAACCTTTGTTCTTCGATTACATGCGCCGGCGTGGGGTGTCGGAAGAATTGGAATTGCCGGCGCCCCTGCATCTGGTGCGATATGTGGAGCGGCTGCTGGCGGGCACCATGGGGGCCTCCACCGCACGCATTGTGATGAGTTCGTTGCTGCGCAAACAGAATGGCCGCCACGATGATGTGGTGCGGATGATGGACGAAGCCTCCGAGCTGATTCAGTTCAACCATCAGTTGCTGCGCACCACCATTGAAACCATTAGCCAGGGCATCTGCGTGGTGGACCGGGATATGCAGGTGGTGGCCTGGAATCAGGCCTACGTAAAGCTGTTTGATTATCCGGACGGGTTGATTCGGTTGGGGCGCTCCATCGCCGATGTGTATCGCTATAACGCCGAACGGGGTTATTACGACGGCGAAAATATGGAAGAAAACGTGACGCGGCGGGTGCAATTATTACGCGAAGGGTATGCGCATCAGTTCGAGCGGGAACTGCCCAATGGCATCGTGGTGGAGGTGCGTGGCACGCCTATGGTGGGCGGCGGTTTTGTCAGTACGTATATGGACATCACCGAACGCAAACACGATGAAAAAGCACTTCGCCAGATCAATGAAAATCTGGAGCAGATGGTCTCGGAGCGTACCCGGAAACTGTCGGAGCTGAATGCCAAACTGGCACAGGCCAATGAAGGGAAAACCCGTTTCCTGGCGGCCGCTGGCCATGACCTGATGCAGCCTTTGAATGCCGCGCAGTTGTTTGCTTCATCGTTGCGTCAGCAGTTGCGTAACCAGGAAAAGGGCCAGTTCGACCATGAGGTACAGG
>NZ_LWEZ01000832.1:0-243 GCF_001634945.1 Alcanivorax sp. HI0044 | reverse complement strand
CTGTGCTCCGCTTCGCTTGTCGGGCACCGGTAACCGAATAAAAGACACAATAAAAACGGGACAGCTATGTACGCAGTGATAGGGGCCGGCCCCATGGGCCTGGCCACGGCCAGGAACCTGAAGAAATACGGTATTCCTTTTGTCGGTTTTGACCTGAATACCGATGTGGGAGGCTTGTGGGATATCGATAACCCGCACAGCACCATGTATGAATCGGCGCATCTGATCTCGTCCAAGACGATG
>NZ_LWEZ01000831.1:0-480 GCF_001634945.1 Alcanivorax sp. HI0044 | reverse complement strand
TGGCCAGAGCAGCGGACCGGTCATTCGGGTTTACGATGCCGCAGCGGGTAGTTTGACCCAGGTGGCAGATGTTGACCCGGCCACCAACATTGCCGATGCAGCAGGCGACCCCATCAGCATTATGGCGGTTAATAGCATTGTCCTGGACGGGGCGCACAACCGCCTGTTTGCTGCTGTCAACACGAAAGATGTCAGCGATCAGGAAGGCTCGGCTATATTAAGCTATGACATTAGTGCCAACGGGACATTCACGTTCAACCAAGGTGTACCGCTCAACAATACCGCCCGGCAACTGAATGGCATGGTGGTCGACGCAACCGGCGAGCACCTTTACGTCAGCTACGACGAGCCATCGCAAAGCCCCACAGTTTTGGACAAGGCCGGGGTATTTCATTTCACCGTTGAAGCAAGCACCGGGACTATCAATGGTGCATGGTCAGCATCATTTCTCAGCCAGAACAGCATCAAGACACAGGATCT
>NZ_LWEZ01000830.1:0-242 GCF_001634945.1 Alcanivorax sp. HI0044 | reverse complement strand
TTCTTTTAAAGGGCGTCGAATTCATTGACTCTTATTCTGACATTTCATGTAATCGCATGCGCGAGGATCTATATCGACGGAATGATCACTACAACTATTTAGTCATTTCTCAGCTCTGGAGCTCCTACGATCAGGCTGTCCGAAATTTCCCTAAAAAAGTTGAAGAAAATGCAAGGTGGGCACCTTTCATTAACGCCTCAATCACACACTTTTCTCCTTTAGCCGGTAGAATAATTATCATT
>NZ_LWEZ01000829.1:0-384 GCF_001634945.1 Alcanivorax sp. HI0044 | reverse complement strand
CTGGCGGATTTATCCGATGCCCTTTTTGCTGCGGGAGTGTTGCCTTATTACCTGCATCAGCTGGATGCAGTGCAGGGAGCAGCCCATTTTGCCGTGCCCGATGCCATTGCCCGGGAGCTGCATGCGGACTTGCGTGCGCGCCTGCCGGGCTTTCTGGTGCCAAGGCTGACTCGGGAAGAGCCGGGAGAGCCCGCTAAAACGGTGCTGGCCGGTTAAGAGGCGCGGTCCGCAAGCCCTTTCTGAGGAATGTGGCACAGCGTTTACAGAATTGTAGCGGTATCGTAAAGTCGTGTGACACAGGACGCATAAATAACAAGAACTAATACCAAATAACTAGGTAGCCTGGATGCCGCCAAGATAAGGATTATCTTCATGGAGCAACCA
>NZ_LWEZ01000828.1:0-557 GCF_001634945.1 Alcanivorax sp. HI0044 | reverse complement strand
GTCGGAAATATGCAGGCCGGTGTTATAGCGCAGGTAGCGAATATCCGCGTTGTGATGCTGGCGTGCCCATTGGCAGAAGGCATCAGTCGCGGGGCTATTCCAGCAGGCTTCATTCATGCACAGCCCGTGCAGGAAGATGACCAGGGTGTCGGCCTCCGGCGCCGGCGGGGCTTTGGGGAGCAGTGTCATGGGCAGGGCATAGCGATTGTTCTGTTCGACCAGTAGCTGCCCGAAAATACCGTTGATGATGCTTTGCAGGTCCAGGCTGTCGCGCAGTTCCCGTTGCGGATCGGCAAGCAGGTCGGCCATGCCGGCCAGGTTGCCGGCCTGGCGAAAGCCGTAGCGGACCAGGTTGTAAACCATGGGGGCGGGGGTGTAATCGTGGCCGCGCAGGCTGAAGGGGTTGGCTACAGCGCCGTGAATATCCTGCACGACCTGGGTGATCTCATTGCCAAAACGGGTCACCAGCTGCGCCAGGCCGCCCACGTTCCTTCCCATGTTATGGCCTGCCTGTCTGCCCAGTTTTTTCATTTGTTCTCCTTGTTATGGGAGCATTT
>NZ_LWEZ01000827.1:0-595 GCF_001634945.1 Alcanivorax sp. HI0044 | reverse complement strand
AGCGCCTGTGGACCATTCATCAGCTGGAGCCAGACAACACCGCCTACCACCTGATCGCCGCCTTTGAACTGAACGGGGCACTGGATGTGTCGCGGTTGCTGCGGGCTCTGGATGCGGTGGTCCAGCGACATGAAAGCCTGCGTACCCGTTTTGTGGAAGAGGGCGGCGAAGGGCTGCAACAGATTGGCACTGATTCCCTGATCGTTGAACAGCGCGATGCTCGCATGCTGGATGGCAATGCCCGGCAAACCCTGGCGGATGAACATGCTCACCGGCTCTTTGTGCTGGGCAGTGATTCGCCATTGCGTGTGCAGTTGCTGCAACTGTCGGATCAAGGCTGGCGCTTGCAGCTGGTCATGCACCATCTGGTGTCCGATGGCTGGTCCATGGATGTGTTCTTTGCGGATCTGGCGCAAGCGTATCTCAGTGATGCATCGCTGCCTGAGCTTGCCATTCAGTATGCGGATTACGCGCTTTGGCAAAAGGCCTGGCTGGATGCCGGTGAACGTGACAGACAACTGGCGTACTGGCGCCAACAACTGGGGCATGAGCAACAGGAAAGGGCGCAGCCCCCGTTACTGATTGCCCATGACCG
>NZ_LWEZ01000826.1:0-1818 GCF_001634945.1 Alcanivorax sp. HI0044 | reverse complement strand
AAAATGGCACCGACTATCAGCCGGCCCCTGCCTCATGAAGACTGGGGTGGACAACATAGAATCTCCTACAGTGATTCTGTACCAGCGGGGACGGTTGCAAATACCTTCTCCCACAACGCCGGCAGGAAGTATTCCGCCACCAGCAAGGGCGCGCCGCGTTTGATAAAGCACGACTGGCGGCCCCAGCACACCGGGTGATTCTGGCCCGGTGAGGCCAGTCGTGCCCACACCTGATCACGCTGGCATACCGGGCGGTTGTATAGCTCCAGGCCCAGGGAGCGGCTGCCCATGTGGCCCAGTGAGCGGTTGGCGCCGGCCAGGCTGGTCAAGGGCAGGACGCTGCGCGCCGCCACCACCGGGGTGCCGTCCAGGTGCAGGGTGACTTCGCGGATCAGGGCGGCGCGACGCACGGGCAGCGCCAGCAGCTGCCGTTCGTCGGCCCGCGGAAAGGTGATGGCATGCAAGCCGGGCACCACACTGAAGTGGCCGTGACGCTTGAGACGCCGGGTCAGGGAGTCCGGGTCGGCCATCCAGTCACGAATGACCGGGGGCAGCACCAGCTGTTCCAGCGGGCGCCAAAGGCTGTCAGGATGCAGGGCGGCAGGCAGCATGGCTCTCTCAGAATATCGCGTACTTTCGCGGGCGGCAGGACTATGGCCCATGTCCTGCGGCAGAGCAAGCGGTGGCCGAATGTCCCGGCAGGCAGGGCGAATGCGGCCTGTGCGTCCTAATATGACAGTCCTCGCTGTCATTGATTTTTGCGCCGCACGCCGATAGGTTAACGCCCCCCGAGAAACACCCTGTATGTAGCGTAGTGAGCAAGTGCTCACTTTTACCGATGAGGTTCACGATGAAGAAGTGGGAATGTGTAGTGTGCGGTTTCATCTATGACGAAGCCGAAGGTCTGCCCGACGAGGGTATCGAGCCGGGCACCGCCTGGGACGACGTGCCGGAAGATTGGGTCTGCCCCGATTGCGGCGTGGGCAAGGAAGACTTCGAAATGGTGGAAATCTAGGCCACTGCGTCAGTCACACCGCCCGTCCATTAATCGTTAAGGATTGCTCATGCACCCTATTGTCATCATTGGTACCGGCCTGGCCGGCTTCAACACCGTCAAGGAATTCCGCAAGCTGGACAAGGAAACGCCCATCGTCATGCTCACCGCTGACGACGGCCGCAACTACTCCAAGCCCATGCTGTCTGCCGGTTTCACCAAGGAAAAAACCGCCGATGACCTGTGCATGGCCACCCCGGAAAAAGTGGCCGAGCAATTCAATGTGGACGTGCGCACCGGCGTGCATGTGGCTGGCATTGATGCCGCCAACAAGCGCGTGCTGCTGCCCGATGATCACCTGGACTACAGCAAGCTGGTACTGGCACTGGGCGCCGACACCTGGACCCCGCCGCTGGAAGGCGACGCGGTGGGTGAGGTGTTCTCCGTCAATGACTTGATGGACTACGGCAAATTCCGCGCGGCGGTGGACGGCAAGAAAACCGTGACCATCCTCGGTGGCGGCCTGATCGGCTGTGAATTCGCCAATGACCTGTCCAACGGTGGTTTTCAGGTGTCCCTGGTCGAGCCCATGGGGCGCTGCCTGCCGTTGCTGTTGCCGGAGCAGGCCTCCGAAGCCGTGGGCCGTGGCCTGGCGGAGCTGGGGGTGCAGTTCCATTTTGGCCCGCTGGCCAAGGCGGTACACCACGGCGAAAACGGTCAACTGGTCACCGAGCTGTCCGACGGCAGCAAACTGGAGTCCGACGTGGTGCTCTCGGCCATCGGCCTGCGCCCGCGTATTGGCATGGCCAAGGAAGCCGGCCTGG
>NZ_LWEZ01000825.1:0-400 GCF_001634945.1 Alcanivorax sp. HI0044 | reverse complement strand
CCGGGTTCGGGTTCAGGGTCCGAACTGTCTTCCTGAATCAAGGCACGGGTGGTGGTACCCTGGCCATCATCATGGATGATTTCCATAACGTCCCCATCCGCATTGAGGTATACCCGCACACGCTCATCACTATCGGACAGTCCATAGTTCACAGCGACCCGTCGATCTGCGGCTACATTTTTTCGATCGTAAATCGCAACAATATCCGTAGCGACAAAACTGATTCCCGTATCGAAATCAATATCACCCTGTGCAGAAATAATGACGCTGCCACGCACATGGTCGCGGTTGGCCGTCCCACAACTCGCACAGTATCCGGGATCTCCAGTAGCATTTCCTATTACCGTGTAAGTACCAGCAAAGTCAGTCAGCACATCCAGGTTCGCAGGCAATTCCGGGT
>NZ_LWEZ01000824.1:0-477 GCF_001634945.1 Alcanivorax sp. HI0044 | reverse complement strand
AGATCCGCATCGCAAATCTGCTCAACCGAACCGGTCGGTGGCGCCGTCTGGCTCACAGTTGCTCCCGCACACGGCTCAACAATCCTTCAGCGCCATCTTCAATCAGGTCCAGCACGGTATCGAATCCGTCTTCACCGCCATAGTAAGGGTCGGGCACTTCCCGCACCGAAGTGTGCTGTGCATAGTCCAGAAAACGGGCAAGAGTGCCCTGAAACGATGCGGGTCGCATGGCCTTCAGATCCGCCAGATTGGCATCATCCATGGCCAACACCCAATCATAGTCCGCAAAATCCGCCGGGCTGACTTGCCTCGCGCGCAGGTCAGCCATGGAATAGCCCCGTCGCAACGCGGCCTCCTGGGTACGAGGGTCCGGCGCCTTGCCGATATGCCAATCGCCGGTTCCAACGCTATCAATACGAATACGATCTTCCAGGCCGGCTGCCTTCACGCGTTCACGAAAGACCACTTCAGCGGTGG
>NZ_LWEZ01000823.1:0-885 GCF_001634945.1 Alcanivorax sp. HI0044 | reverse complement strand
CAACGCATGACCACAAAAGCCTGACCGCAGGCCTACATGGAGCAGAGGAATAGCGAATGGTATCGCCCCGCGTCTGGCTGGTTTTCGGGCTGTTGGCCCTGTTGGTTATTTCCCCGCTTCAGGCTGCTGAAAATGCCGCCTGTGATGCCGCCGAACTGACGCTCGCCCAGCTGAAACAGCAGCGCCAACAACTGCGTACGGATCGCTACACCCTGCAATCCATTTTCGATGGCGACATTCCCACCCCGCACCAGATCAACACCTTGCTCGGGCGCCCCCTGAACCAGCGGCCGCTACTGCCCCTGATCGACCCGCAGCCGCTGTCCGTGGTCGACAGCAAATGCCCGGCCCTGCAGAACGATATCGACACCCTGACTCAACAGATCAACACCCTGGAGCAATCGCTCTACACCTTGCGACAAGCGTTTTTCGGCCTCAATTTCCCCCAGCGCCAGGCCTTCCTGAATCTGGCAACGCACCATGCAAAACTGCAGGCGCTGTCCGACACCCCGGAGACGGACCCTTCCATTCGCCAGGCGAGCCAGGTACTACAACAGCACATCCAACAAGTGTGGGCGGTGCTGGGCAAACTACAGAACGCCCCTGCAGACGCACTGCAAACGCTGGATGAGCTGTGGTTACAGCTACCCTCATTGCGCCCCCCTAGCGGAGCCAGCTCCACCGCCTGGCGCAGCCTGCTCAAGACCCGGCTGGACATTCAGAAAGACGTACGCACACTGCGCTCCGAACTGTGGCAGAACCGCCCACTGCTGGACCAGATCAACAACCTGGGCGGCCTCGCCCAGGCCCCGGTGCTGTTGCAGCATGAAAGCCAGCGCATCGGCCTGCGCGTGCTCGATATTGTGTCGTTGATGCGCTACGACC
>NZ_LWEZ01000822.1:0-761 GCF_001634945.1 Alcanivorax sp. HI0044 | reverse complement strand
GTTTGACGCCACCGGGTTGAATCAGCTGCGAGGAAACCAGATTCTGCGCGAAGTGCAGCCGGGCGATAGCCTGAATTTCTCCATGGGCTTTGCGTATGCGCTTTCATATGAGGTGTCCCTGAGCGCGAGTTATCAGCAATCGTATAATTTCGATACCAATTTTATTTTCGAAAGTTATTCCGCTCAGTCAGAAGATTCCACATCCAGTGTCGTGAATACGTCACTGGGCTTGCGTACTTCCAGCAACCGCATTGTGAACTTGAGTTTTGGCTTTGGTTTAACCGAAGACTCCCCAGATGTGCTGCTTGGCATTTCTATGCCGATCGATTTCTCAGGCCTGAAGCCAGGTGCTTAAGCCGTTACAAGCAGTCGGAAGGGGTATGCCATGAAAAAGAACAATAAGCAGCTTGGCGTGAAACTGCTTGGCCTGATTGCCAGTTTGGCGGTGGGGCTGACTCATGCCCAGCTTGCTAACAACATCGCTCTTGATGTGAGAGCAATGAGTATGGGGCATGCGGTTACCGCTGATCCTCCCGGGATTATGGCCATTCACTTCAATCCGGCTGGCTTGGCGAAGCTGGATGGTCGCCGTGTGGAGTTGCAGTTCGTGGGTGCGGATTTTCAGCTGGAGTCAGAGTTTTCAGCGCCGCCAGGATATAACGTTTTTGGGTTTTCGGACGACCCCATCGT
The DNA here is from genome assembly GCF_001634945.1 of Alcanivorax sp. HI0044. Taxonomy (NCBI): domain Bacteria; kingdom Pseudomonadati; phylum Pseudomonadota; class Gammaproteobacteria; order Oceanospirillales; family Alcanivoracaceae; genus Alcanivorax; species Alcanivorax sp. HI0044. Next base: position 71 of record NZ_LWEZ01000822.1, on the reverse strand, counting down.
CTGTAGCGATGCTCCCGATGATGGCGTGGATTACTGTCGCGAGTTCAAATCTGCAACCAGTACGGTGGAAG
>NZ_LWEZ01000821.1:0-544 GCF_001634945.1 Alcanivorax sp. HI0044 | reverse complement strand
ACCCAGACTATGCCCGGCCAACACATCCGGCCGCGGACCACCACTTTGTTCCCACAACCGCCACAGGGCGACACCGGCTGTCAGCAGCAGCGGCTGGGTAATTTCAGTCTGGTTCAGTGCCTCTTTCGGCCCCTCCTGGGCCAACGCCCAGAGATCCTGGTCCAGTGCACCGGAGGCTTCCTGAAAGGTCTGCTTCACTGCCGGGCGTTCGGCAAACTCACTCAGCATCCCCAGACTCTGAGAGCCCTGACCGGGAAAAATAAAGGCTGTCTTCGACATTCAACATCCCCTTGAAAATAGACAGGAATAGGCAGGCCGCAGTATGCCGGCTTTCGCTTTCGCTGTCCGGTCGGGCCTGAAACAAAGTATGAACAGCATCGAGGCCAGCCGACCCCGACACAGGATTTCAGTCGGTGCTGGCCTGGCCCAGTGCATCACTGATCAGAGAAGGCACATTGCGCCGGGCTTCCAGTTGCGCCACTTCCAGCGCGCAGGCAAAGCCTTCCTTGCTGGTACCACCGTGGCTTTTCACCACCACTCCGCG
>NZ_LWEZ01000820.1:0-414 GCF_001634945.1 Alcanivorax sp. HI0044 | reverse complement strand
GCCTGGTTGCTCAATGACAACCTGACTGCGTATACCAGCTACTCGCAGTTCTTCCAGCCGATTCTGCAACTGGACCAGAATGGCGACGCGGCCAAGCCGCAAGAGGGCGATCAGATCGAAGTGGGTATGAAGTTCCAGCCGGAAGGTATTGATGGTTACTTCAATGCGGCGGCATTCAAAATTACTCAGGAGAATCTGGCCTCCGGTCAAACCGGTACACCCGCGTTCCAGCAAATCGGAGAAGTGGAAAGTGAAGGCATCGAGCTGGAAGCTGTTGCCAATATCACCCCGAGCTTTAGCCTGCTGGCCAACGCTACCTGGATGGATCCGGAAATCGTTTCCGATAGCACACCGGCTGAAGAAGGTAATCGTCCGGTGAATATCGCGGATACCCTGTATTCGGCCTGGGCCAAG
>NZ_LWEZ01000819.1:0-553 GCF_001634945.1 Alcanivorax sp. HI0044 | reverse complement strand
ACCGGCATTTCGATATGGTAGGCGCGAACCATATCGAACAGTTTCATGATCAGGGGCGCGAATTCCAGTTGATCCAGCTGGGCGGAGCGGACGGGCTCGATGATATCGATCACTGCCCGTTCAAACCGGGGCCGGTCGATGGGAGCCGTATTCCAGCCAGCGCGGATCACCGCATCCACCAGGGCGCTGTAGTCTTCGCGCATCACCGCCAGCACCATGCGCCCAAGTATGTTCAGGTCGTCCTTGGACAGGCGCCCGGCGATGGCGGCGTCCACGGCCATGTACTGGGGCGACTCCGGGTGTTCGGGGTTAACGAAAATATTGCCCGGGTGCATATCCGCATGGAAGAAGTTGAAGCGGAAGACCTGGGCGAAGAAAATCTCCACGCCGCGCTCGGCCAACACTTTTGGGTCGATGCCAGCGGCCTTGATGCGCTCGATATCGTTCACCGGAATACCATGGATGCGATCCATGATGAAAGCGGTGGAGCTGGAAAATTCAAGATGAATGGCGGGAATGTGAAGCAGCGGACTGAACAGAAAATGCCGGCGCA
>NZ_LWEZ01000818.1:0-7332 GCF_001634945.1 Alcanivorax sp. HI0044 | reverse complement strand
GCATGGTGGTCTTACCCGTGCCGGTACCGCCGCTGATAATAATATTGCGCCGCGATTCCACTGCCTTGACCATGATGTCCAGGCAGGCGTCCGTCAGTGAGCCAGACTCGATCAGCTCACGGGCAGTCAGATGGTTACGGGTAAACTTGCGAACACTGATACTGGGGCCATCCAGTGCCAGCGGCGGGATAATGGCATTCACCCGCGAACCGTCTGGCAGGCGCGCATCCACCATCGGGCTGGACTCATCCAGACGCCGCCCGAGTGGCGCCAACATGCGACGAATGACCCGCACCACATGGTCATCATTGATAAACCGGACGGACGCTTTTTGCAGCACCCCCGCCACCTCGATGAAAACACTGTCCGGCCCATTCACCAGAATATCGTTGATGCGATCATCCGCCAGCAACGGCTCCAGCGGCCCGAAACCCGTCACTTCATCAAGGGTATCGCGGGCCAGCTGATTGAGGTCCTGCGTAGAAAGCGGCACCCGATTCAGGGCAATATGCTGACCCACCGCCGTGCGGACAAAATCCGACAGCTGATCACGGCCAGCATTGCCGACCTCAATTCCTTCCTCATCCAGCCGCTCCACCACCCAGCGATGGGTGCGATCCTTGAGCTGCTGATATTCGGCATCAATCCGTCCGGCCACGACTGCTCCTGCTATCCGTTGCGTTCACTAACCGTTTGATGACTCATTACGCATTACTGCGCAGGCGCTGCCACCAGCCCTGGCCAGCCACATCATCCTGCTGCATTTCCAGCTTGCCGATCAGTGCCTGCAAGTTCCGGCTATACCGGCAACGAGGAGATTGTTCCTGAATCGGCAAGCCGCTATTCATGGCCAGCAGCCGATAACGCCAATCCATTGGCAGACCGCCAAGCAGTGGTACGCCTGCCGTCTCCGCCAGCTCATCCACACCCGGTGGCGCATGGCTGTCCACGCCATCGACAATCAGGCTGACCTGACTGTCACGGCCCAGGTGAGAGCGCCAGTCGTTGCCCAGGCTGCGCACGGCATGGGCCTGATCCACCAGCGGATGCATGGCCACCAACAAGTGGCGGGCATGAATGCCCAGCGCACGCACCCAATGGCGACTTTCCAGCGTGCCCACATTGATCACGATGCGGTCAAACATCTGCATCAAATGGTTCAGGGCGATAAACAAATCAGCACTACGGTCCCCTGCCAGGTCACCGCTTTCCACCCCTCCGGCCAGCAATCGCAAGCCCGGTCGGTACTCTTCCAGCGCCGTGCCAATCAGGGTTTCATCCAGCGTTTCCGGGCTGGCCAGCAGATTCTCCAGGTTGTACTCGTTGTGCACATCCAGGTAGAAAATACCGCGTTCGCCCGGCTGGGTATCAATGGCCAGGCAGCGTTGCTCGGGGAACAAGCGGTTCAAACCCAGCGCCACATTCTGGGCCAGGAATCGGGTGTCTACCGTCGGGCTGGCAGAAGCCACCAGAGTGAGGTTATTGGTGCCGGAACGCACTTCGTCGCCATAGTGCCCAACACGCAGCAGCTGATGCCGGCGCAAGCGCTCACGCACATCCCCGGCATCCGTACCCGCTACGAAGCAGTCTCTGGCACCGGCCCGCATGGCCTGGAGCAGCAGCTCCTGGTTTGAGCGAGCACACACGGTGATCACGGTAACCCAGGGGCGTGCACTGGTCAGGGCCGTAATGATGGCCAGCGACTGGTCCATATCCGTTTCGGATATCTCGACCATCACCACATGGGCCGTCGTCGCCTCCAGTAAGCGCAGCACCCGGGTCAAATCGGAACGGCTAACCTGCTCCAGCCGGAACGGCTCTTCCACCACCCTATCCAGCCAGGCTTCGATACCTTCATCGTCAACAACCGAGAGAACAATGTCGTGGTCACTCATAGCATCACCAGCTCAGTCCATGACGGATGGGTTGGGAGCCGCGTCGGCTTTCCGTGGCCATATCCAGCCAGCCCATGCTGCTGGAATGGTAGCCGGCGCCCGGCAACGTCACCGGCGGGGTGGTGGCCTGCTGCGGCGTCACCAGATGCGGTGTCACCACCATCACCAGCTCCTTGTCATCTTTCTGAATTCGCGTGGACCGGAAAAACGCACCCAGCAGCGGGATATTGCCGATGCCCGGCAACCGGGCGCTGCTGTTAATGGTGTTACGGCTAACCAGACCACTGATAATGAAGGTTTCACCCGGGGCCAGTGACACGGTCGTTTCCGCCCGCCGCACACGCAGGCCAGGCACTGCCACACCACCGGTTTCCACGCCGGCGGAGAAATCCAGTTCGGACACTTCCGGCGCCACCTTGAGAATAATCTGGTTCTTGTCGATGACCGTGGGCGTCAGGCTCAGGCCAATGCCGAATTCCTTGAATTCGATCTGCACTCCGTCGGTGGTGCTGCGAGTTGGCACCGGGAATTCGCCACCGGACAGGAAGCTGGCGCTCTGGCCGGACAGACTGGTGAGCGACGGTTCCGCCAAGGTATACGCAAACCCACCGGATTCCAGCGCATTAATGGCCAACACCGAGTTGGGACCGAACCCAAACAGGTTAAAACCCTCTGTTCCCAGCGGAGTAGGCACCGCGCCCGGCACCTGAAAGCCGGAGCCCGGTGCGGCAATGCCCACCGCAGACTGACCACCATTGAATGAATTGCTGTAACTCATGCCCAACTGGTTCAACTCGGAACGGCTCACTTCCAGCACACGAATATCCGTCTGCACCTGGGTGCCGAACGGCAGGGAGTCACCCAGCGTCGTCGCCACAACCACGGTGCTTCGCAACGGTTTGCCGTTGTTGCGCAACCACACTGACAGCACTGCTGAACCTTCAGCTTTCGCCGTCAGCAGCAATTCATTACTGCCGGTCACCGTCAGGGCGGCCACACCCGGATCGGACGTAGCCACTTTCGATACCGCAGCGGGGAACGTCAGCACCTTCTGATCCCCAGGTGCCAAACGCATGGAATCGGTCAATTCCTCGGCCTGTACAACATTCGCCACCACCAAAAGCAGTAACGCCGACAAGCTGGTCCACCCCATTTTTATCAACCCACCCTTAACGCACATACGTGCTCCTTGAGTCAGACCCTTCATAGACTTCGACTCGCTGGCCCGGCTTGGCCTGCGGTGCAGGCGCTCGGGTAGCCGGGAACAGATCCTTGTAGTAGAACGGTTTGTCCTTCTTGCCACGGGCACTGGCCACAGAGCTCTCGTCACCCTTGTCGTCACTGGCAACCACTGCCAGACGCAGCGCGCCCTCTTCAGCCGCCAGCAACAATGGCGGCACCTTGTCCTTGGGCACCGCCAGCACCACGGTATTGTTACGACGCTGCTCTTCACGGTCCTGATCACTGCTGGCGGCGGCCATGGCGCCTTTTACCGCCAACACCTGGACGCTACGCAACAGCACCAGTGCCGCCGGGTTATCACGCTCCACCTTGCGAAAAGCCACCACCACATCCACCAGATCACCGGGCTGCAGCAATCCGCCAGCCATCACCACATTATCCACAGCCACGCCGACGGCACGAAAGCCCGTCGGTAACGCGCCAGGGAGGGTGCCGCCAGGTTCAAGATGATTTCGGGAAAGCAGCTCGCCCGGACGGGCAAACTGGCGAAGCTCCTTGCCCACCACCTTTTCATCGGCGGTCAGCACATTGGCAATCGGGGCAGGGGAAGACACCACCGCCAGGGACTCTTCATCAAGCGTATCCCCGACATTCAGGCTCTGCGTCACCACCCAGTAGCGATAACTGGGGGCATCCTGAACGGACGATTCGGTGTCCGTGTCATTATCCTTCACCACCAACGCCGGTGTCGGATCACGACTTAACCCCACCAATGCCAAGATCAACGCCACCAGCGCCACTGCCAGCGCCGGCAACATATACAGCAGTCTTGATCCCATGTTCTCTCCGGAACATCCCTGTGTGTTTCTGGTTCTAATTGCAGGCACGCCGCATCAGAATGCGGCCCGCGCCTCCGCATCCAGCCGCTCCGGCAGTGGGGGGAACTCCCCCAGCATGCCGAAACTCAGCGCCGGCACCACCGGATTGGTCTGATAGTTCGGATAAACCAGGCGGCAGTGGAGCATTTCCACCCCCCCCACTGTCTCCAGATTACAGGCACCCTCAGCATCCAGATCCCTGAGACTGGGCGGTAGCTGTGTCACCAGCCCGGCCAACGCCGAATTGGCACGCTGCGTCACTGACGCCCCCAAGGCGGCCCCCTGTAACGCAGAACGATCAATGTACAAGGCGGTGGATACCGCATTGTCTACCGCATCCTGCATCCGGTACTGAGCAAAGAATGTCAGGCCGTATACCGCCGCGCCATATAACATGGCGACAACGAAGGGGAACAACAGCAAAAATTCCAGTGCCACCGCCCCTGCCTGTTTTCCCCACATCCGCATGCCGACTAATCCCTAGGTACCAGAGGTATCAGAGGCATCAGAGAACAGGTCGGAAAATGCCGTTTCCAGTGCATCGCTAACCGTATCATTAGTCGCCAAAACACCAATGATAATGATCAACGCTGCAGCCAGAACAATGTACTCCAGCGCACTGGCACCACGCTGTTTACGCGCACGGCCTGGCAACTGGCAATAAAGACGGGCAAAAACGAATTGGGAAATCATAGTCAAAGTACTCATAGTGCTCTCCGTGCACGCTCTTTGTGAGGGTTACCAAAACTGATTAAACACTTGCTACATATGCGTAAATATGAACTTCTGATTTGATCCTATGCAAACGTGACGCACTTCACAACGCTGGGCGTGTAGCCTTTTGTTGCGAAACATCCCGTTCCTGTAAAGCTAGCACCACCATCTTTTTGTGACGTAGATCAAACCTCTGTTCGGGGCCGGAAAGACGACAGACGGGCTTTTTCCGCGCAGAGTTGATATGCAACGCCATTTACATGGGCAGCACTTTTCGCCAGGCATAAAAAAACCCGGGAAATCCCGGGTTTTTTTATGTCCGCTGCCAGGCAGGCAAGCTAGAAGATCATTACTTGATCTTCGCTTCCTTGTAGGCCACATGCTTACGCACGACCGGATCATACTTCTTGGTTTCCATCTTTTCAGGATGGAGACGCTTGTTCTTGGTGGTGGTGTAAAAATGACCAGTGCCAGCAGAGGACACCAGGCGGATTTTTTCACGAATAGGACCGGCCATGGGTTAACTCCTTCTGTTAGCCTTAAACGCGATCGCCGCGAGAACGGATATCGGACAGTACAGAGTCGATACCTTTCTTGTCGATGATGCGCATACCTTTAGAGCTGACCCGCAGACGCACAAAACGCTTCTCGGACTCAACCCAGAAACGATGGTGGTGCAGGTTCGGCTCGAAACGACGCTTGGTCTTGATGTTCGAGTGGGAAACGCGATTGCCCGTTACAGGGCGCTTACCGGTCACCTGGCAAACTTTGGACATTGTCTTGCTCCGTAAAACTTCTTGCGGGGGACGGTAGAGCCCCGGAAAAGGCGCGTTTTATACCAATCCACCGCTCAAGTTTCAAGCGAAATCTTGAATTAAAAGATAGCCGGACGCCAAACGCCTGAAGCCAGACGCCAACCAAGCGCCGTCTTTTAGCCGCAAGCTAGCGCCAGATGCCAGAAAGACTCACCATGCTCTTTTTACATCAGGCATCCGGCATTAAGCGTCAGGCGTTTTCACAATGCTCCGCGGGAGGCCAGGGATACCCAGCCCCCATCCCCAATCACCAGATGATCGAGCACCCGGACCTCAACAAGCCCCAGCGCCTCCACCAACCGGCGCGTAATCGCATGATCCGACTGGCTGGGCTCGGCCACGCCCGACGGGTGGTTGTGGGCCAGAATGACCGCTGCGGCGTTATGCTCCATGGCCCTGCGCACCACCTCCCGGGGGTAGACCGCCGCTGCGTCAATGGTGCCCTGAAACAGTTTTTCGAAGGCGATCAGCCGGTGCTTGTTGTCCAGAAACAGGCAGGCGAACACCTCGAACGGCAATCCGCGCAGTTGCGCCGTGAGTAACTGCCCCGCCTTGTCCGGGTTATCCAGCGGCTGCCCCCGTTCCAGGGGCTCCGCCAGATAGCGCCGCCCCAACTCCAGCGCCGCCAGCAACAGCGCCCGCCGGGCGGCCCCCATACCCGGCAAATGCGCCATGCGTTCCGGGCTCAGGTCCAGCATGGCACGCAAACCGCCGCTGCCCGCCAGCTGCCGTCGCGCCAGATCCACCGCCGTCATGCCCTGCTGCCCGGTACGCAAAAAAATCGCCAACAGCTCTGCATCACTGAGCGCCCCGGCACCCCGCGCCAACAACTTCTCCCGCGGCCGCTCATCCGTCGGCCAGTCTGTTATGGCCATGGTTATACGCCCCACGCCTGAGGCCGGATGCCTGACGCTAAAAACGCCTCATCCTGCATACGGGTGATCAACGCTGACAACTGGGCGAACACCTTCTCCGTTTGTCCAATAAGCACGTTGGCACCGGCATATGCCAGCCTTGCGGCTATGGCAATCTGGGTCTCGAGCTCCAATAACGAGCCTCTGGCGATATAAAAGAACCGAAGCCGGTCAGCCTGCGAACCCCGCCCATAACCCTCCGCTATATTGGAAGGAACGCTGACCGACGCCCTGCGCATTTGACTAACGAGTCCAAATTGCTCGCTCCGTGGAAAATCCTGCGTGGCCTCATAGACCAATACCACGAGATCCATGGCGGACTGCCAAACCCGTATTTTCTCGTACGTCCTCACAATCTTGCTCCCTCTTTTGCGTCAGGCATCCGGCATGTGGCGTCCTGCCAACCGTCCTGCGTGCCGCGTCTCCTATACAGTGCTACTCTATGCAGCCTGACTTGATAGCAGCCTTGGCGCTGCAGCGGCAGGGGAGATTCGCCATGACTGCCGTCATCCAAACAAGGGTTTTTGCATGCAACGTCTGATGAACAAACGGGTCCTGCTGGGCGTCACCGGCGGCATTGCCGCCTATAAAGCCGCTGATCTGGTACGTCGGCTGCAGGATGTGGGCGCACAAGTACGGGTGGTCATGACCCAGGGCGCCTGTGAATTCATCACCCCGCTGACCATGCAGGCCCTGTCCGGCCACCCGGTCCACACCACCCTGCTGGACCCCACCGCCGAAGCGGCCATGGGCCATATCGAGCTGGCCCGCTGGGCAGACCTGGTGCTGATAGCCCCCGCGTCCGCCAACTTCATGGCCCGCCTGGCCCACGGCCACGGCAACGATCTGCTCACCACCCTGTGCCTGGCCACCGGCGCCCCCATCGCCATTGCCCCGGCCATGAACCAACAAATGTGGGCCGACCTCAGCACCC
>NZ_LWEZ01000817.1:0-345 GCF_001634945.1 Alcanivorax sp. HI0044 | reverse complement strand
GTTCATTTTGACAGTACTCAGGGGCAGTAGATGGATACCATTCTGGTTCGTGGCGCACGCACCCATAACCTGAAGAACGTGGACCTGGATATTCCCCGGGACAAGCTGGTGGTGATTACCGGCCTGTCCGGCTCCGGCAAATCGTCCCTGGCGTTCGACACCCTGTACGCGGAAGGTCAGCGCCGCTATGTGGAATCGCTGTCCACCTACGCCCGCCAGTTCCTGTCGATGATGGAAAAGCCCGATGTGGACCACATCGAAGGGCTGAGCCCGGCGATTTCCATTGAACAGAAGTCCACCAGCCACAACCCGCGCTCCACCGTGGGCACCATCACCGAAATCTAC
>NZ_LWEZ01000816.1:0-558 GCF_001634945.1 Alcanivorax sp. HI0044 | reverse complement strand
GCCGAGCGGGAACAGCAGTGGGTCATTGTCCTGCCAGTCTGCGTCACTGGCATCGGATGCCTCGATAAGCGACGGGAGCGGGCGGGCTTCCACCACCAGTTCGCCACCGTTCTGGACCCATTCCAGCAGGGTGTTGACCTGGTTGGGGGTGAGCATGCCGCGGTGTTTATCGATCACCAGGGTGGTGCGGGTGTCGGGTAACGGGAACAGGGCCGCAGCACTGAGAATGCGTTCAGAGGGCTGGCCCCGTTGCGCCAGCCAGCGTTGGGCTGCGCTGTAGGGGTTGCGCGTGATGCTGCTGTCCGGGGAGACCCGCTGCATGTAGGTGACCGGTTCGGTCAGGGCGTAGTAGCCCGCGATCATGGCGACCAGCAGGGTGGCAAGCAGCCAGGGGAAAGCACGGCGCAGGTGGGCCTTACGCATGGTTTGCCTCCAGCCTGTCCATTTGCTGCCAATGCTGGGTCAAGGTGCGCACCTGCTCAGCGCTAACCGGGCGGTGAGCCCAGGCGGTAGTAATCCAGGCCTGGGTCAGCCGCTGCAGGTAGGCAATTGGCAATG
>NZ_LWEZ01000815.1:0-559 GCF_001634945.1 Alcanivorax sp. HI0044 | reverse complement strand
GTGGCGGCCCAGATTGACGCCCTGCGCTTGCAGGGTGGTCATGGGCTGGCCCACGTGCCCGCAGGGGTTGATCCGCTGCCAGGGCGCCAGGTCCATGTCCCGGTTGATGGCGAGCCCGTGATAGGTTGCGCCACGGCGTATGCGCAGCCCCAGGGACGCGATCTTGGCCCCGTTCACATAGACCCCGGGGGCGTCATCCCGGTTCACGGCCTCAATACCCAGGCTGGCAAGAAAATCGATGATGCCTTCCTCGATAGCAGTCACCAGCCCGCGGCTTCCCAGCCCCAGCCGTTTGATATCCAGCATCAGGTAAATCACCGTCTGGCCGGGGCCGTGATAGGTGACCTGTCCGCCGCGATCGGTGTTCACCACCGGAATCTCTCCGGCATTGAGTACGTGCTCGGGCTTGCCCGCCTGGCCCAGGGTGAAGACCGGGGGGTGTTCCAGCACCCACAACTCGTCGTTCTGCTGAGCGTTGCGATGATCAGTGAGGTCACGCATGGCTTGCCAGCAGGGGGGGTAGTCAACCCGGGGGAAGTAGCGAATCAGTGCGTCCATG
>NZ_LWEZ01000814.1:0-211 GCF_001634945.1 Alcanivorax sp. HI0044 | reverse complement strand
TGTATGGTTGTACCCACCCAGCCGGGCAAGCACAAGACACGGGCAGACCGCTGGTCTGACAAGCGCCGCGCCCTGCCGGCTACGACGTGATGCGGCGAACCCGGATCACCAGCTCCCGGCCAACGACCTCATAGCCGTGGGCCTGGGCAATCTGCTCCTGCCGCGCCTCGATGACCGGATCACGGAATTCAATCACCCGCTCCGTTTCCAC
>NZ_LWEZ01000813.1:0-411 GCF_001634945.1 Alcanivorax sp. HI0044 | reverse complement strand
ATGCAATCCAATGCCCACTCCGTTCTTGAACATGTCTTCGGCTACCACCAGTTTCGCGGTGAACAGCAGACCATTATCAATACCCTGATACAGGGCGACGACGCCCTGGTGCTGATGCCCACCGGCGGCGGTAAATCCCTGTGCTATCAGATCCCCGCCCTGGTCCGGCCAGGCACCGGTGTGGTGATCAGCCCGCTGATTGCCCTGATGCAGGATCAGGTGGATGCGCTCAAGGCACTGGGCGTGAAAGCCGGCTTCCTCAACTCCACCCTGTCACTGGAACAAGTACGCGAGCTGGAAAACGCCTTGCTGCAAGGCGAGTTGGACATGCTCTACATCGCCCCGGAGCGGCTGATACAGCCGCGTACCCTGGCGCTGTTGAAACAGGCTGAGGTCGCCCTGTTCGCTATC
>NZ_LWEZ01000812.1:0-264 GCF_001634945.1 Alcanivorax sp. HI0044 | reverse complement strand
ACCGGCGTGTACCTGAAAGTAGTACGGAACACGCTGGCGAAGTTCGCCGTGAAAGACACTGAATTCGAGTGTCTGAACGATGCACTGGTTGGCCCCACTGTTTTGGCTTTTTCCCAGGATGATCCGGGCGCTGCTGCTCGCCTCATCAAGGATTTCGCCAAAGACCATGACGCGCTGGAAGTAAAAGCTCTGGCCGTGGGTGGCGTAACTTATGGTGCTCAGGATATCGATGTCCTGGCCAAGTTGCCGACTCGCGACGAAGCA
>NZ_LWEZ01000811.1:0-362 GCF_001634945.1 Alcanivorax sp. HI0044 | reverse complement strand
CTGCATTCTGGCCATGGCCCTGTTGATGAGTGGCCATGTGGTGGGGCAGACCCTGTTTGATGAAGGGATTCCCGGTACCTNTGAAGTGGTGAAAATGCTGATCGTGGTACTGACCTTCGTGGGGCTGGGCTACGCGGCCCGCCACGCCCGTCACATCCGCATGTCCGCCATCTATGAACAGCTCAATGGCAAGGCCCGCAAGGGGCTGCAGATGTTGATTTGCCTGGGAACGGCGACGCTGATGTTTTATTTCGCCTGGAAATCCGGTCAGTACGTCTTTGATATTCAGGAGCGTGGCCGGGTGAGTGCGTCACTGCAGGTGCCCATGTGGCTGGTCTACCTGGCACTGCCTGCGGGGTTCA
>NZ_LWEZ01000810.1:0-442 GCF_001634945.1 Alcanivorax sp. HI0044 | reverse complement strand
TGGACTGTCGTTGGCGGTGGTTTCGGAATAGGCCGTGCCGGACACCAGTAGCAAGCTGGTCGCCAGAACGGAAAAACGCAAATCAGACATGGTTTCCCCCGGAAATAATGAAATGCAGTGGCGGTGCACGCAGGTTGGCGGGCACCGGAGCATGTGATGGCTGGGGGATACCTGGCGAAAATCACAGGCGGTGGATGATAATGGTTTTCATTTGTAATTCAAGATGGCGACAGGAAATGCTGTGAGGCAAGGGCGATGACGATGCTTTTAGCGCTGTATCTGATAGGTATTACGGCGGAAGCCATGACCGGCGCATTGGCGGCGGGGCGGCTGCGTATGGACTTGTTCGGGGTGGTGATGGTGGCCTGTGTGACCGCCATGGGGGGCGGTTCCATCCGCGATGTGCTGCTCGGGCATTATCCGCTGACCTGGGTGGCACACC
>NZ_LWEZ01000809.1:0-219 GCF_001634945.1 Alcanivorax sp. HI0044 | reverse complement strand
GCGAATGCGGGGCAACGGAAGACGACTACCACCTGGTGCATCAGTGGTGTCATCTGGCGACGTTTAACCATGCCCCCGGCGAGGAAGATCTGCACCCCCCGCATGACGTCTGCTTTGATCTGGACAGCTATCGCATGCTCCTGCATTTTCTCAACCGGGGGATCGAGCATTTCGTTATGCCGTAAACCGTCTTCACGGCCTGTTATCCCCGTCCGTACA
>NZ_LWEZ01000808.1:0-294 GCF_001634945.1 Alcanivorax sp. HI0044 | reverse complement strand
CCACGTTCCTGCGTTGTCTCAATCGCATGAACGACACTATCGATATTTGTAAGGTGAAGGGCAGCCTGCATCTGGAAAGCCAGGATCTGTATGACCCCAAGCTGGATGTGGTGGAGCTGCGCGCCCGGGTGGGCATGGTGTTCCAGAAGCCCAACCCCTTCCCGAAATCCATTTATGACAACGTGGCCTATGGCCCGCGTATTCACGGCCTGGCCAACAAGAAATATGACCTGGACGAAATCGTGGAAACCAGCCTGCGCAAGGCCGGGCTGTGGGAAGAAGTGAAAGACCGTC
>NZ_LWEZ01000807.1:0-6816 GCF_001634945.1 Alcanivorax sp. HI0044 | reverse complement strand
GACTACCCGGCACTTTCCCAAACGCTCGACGCCGGATGCCTGATGTAAAACCCCATAGCCTGAGAGGCTGTTGTTATTGCGGCATCTCTTTTGAGGGATGGGCAGGGGGGGCATCATTCAGGCAATAATCGGGTAATGCATTTTACGCACAGAGCCTGGCGGCCAGGGGGGTTCCGGTTTTGAATGCACGCGTCCGTCGTCGGGCATCCGGCGTCCAGCAGCTGCCAGGGCGGGATAATGCGACAAGCTTTGAAGCTGGCTGATCAGTCAATTCCGCGATGAACCTAAAAAAAGGCCGCACCCATCGGGCGCGGCCTTTTGTTTTGATCTACGTGTTACCTGCAGCGTGAAGCGTGCTGCCTCTCTTATTTAACCCGCGGGTCCAGATCACCGGACTCATAACGCTGGAACATGGTTTCCAGGCTGATCGGCTTGATCTTGTCCGCATGGCCCGCCGTACCAAAGGCTTCATAGCGAGCGATACAGATATCACGCATGGCGGTGATGGATTCTTTCAGGTACTTGCGCGGATCAAACTCGGCCGGGTTCTGGGCCAGGAAGCGACGGATCGCCCCGGTGGATGCCAGACGCAGGTCCGTATCGATATTAACCTTGCGAACGCCGTGCTTGATGCCTTCCTGAATTTCTTCCACCGGCACCCCGTAGGTCTCCGGGATTTCACCACCGAATTCATTGATGATGGCCAGCCAGTCCTGCGGCACTGAAGAGGAGCCGTGCATGACCAGGTGGGTATCCGGAATGCGCTGGTGAATCGCCTTGATCTGCTCAATGGCGAGGATGTCGCCGGTGGGCGGACGAGTGAACTTGTACGCACCATGGCTGGTGCCGATGGCAATCGCCAGTGCATCCACTTTGGTTTTCTTTACGAAGTCCGCCGCTTCTTCCGGGTCGGTGAGCATCTGTTCATGAGTCAGCTTGCCTTCCGCACCGATGCCATCTTCTTCGCCGGCTTCACCGGTTTCCAGCGACCCCAGGCAACCCAGCTCGCCTTCCACCGAGACACCACAGGCGTGGGCCATGTCCACGGTGCGACGGGTCACATCCACGTTGTAGTCGTAATCGGTGGGGGTCTTGCCGTCTTCACCCAGTGAACCGTCCATCATTACCGAAGAGAACCCCAGCTGGATGGAACGCTGGCACACAGACGGGCTGGTGCCATGATCCTGATGCATCACCACGGGAATGTGCGGAAACTCTTCGGTGGCCGCCAGGATCAGATGACGCAGGAAAGGCGCACCGGCATATTTACGCGCACCAGCAGATGCCTGCACGATGACCGGGGAATTCGTTTTGTCCGCGGCTTCCATGATGGCGCGCATCTGTTCCACGTTGTTCACGTTATAAGCCGGTACGCCGTAGCCGAACTCGGCAGCGTGATCCAGCAGCTGTCGCATGCTTACTAGTGCCATGATTTTTCCCCTTCGTTAATCCGTTTGCGGTGCGCCGCACCGCCTATACTTCGTCCATTACAGCCTGACGCCAAAGGCCTGACGCTTGACGCCTGTGGGTTTTAGCGTCAGGCATCTGGCGTCCGGCATCAGGCGTTTAATCAATCCTTCGCCCGTGCCTCGAGCATGGCCACCGCTGGCAGTACTTTGCCTTCCACGAACTCCAGGAAGGCACCACCGCCGGTGGAGATATAGCTGACATCATCGGTGATGCCATACTTGTCCACTGCAGCCAAGGTGTCACCACCGCCGGCAATGGAAAAGGCATCCGAGTCGGCAATTGCCAGGGCCATTTCCCGGGTGCCTTCACCGAACTGATCGAACTCGAATACACCTACCGGGCCATTCCAGATAATGGTCTTGGCTTCCTTCATCAACGCCGCCACGATGTGCGCTGTCTGTGGACCAATATCCAGAATCATGTCGTCGTCGGCCACGTCTTCCACCTTCTTGGTGACCGCCTCGGCGGACTCGGCAAATTCCTTGGCCGTCACCACATCCACCGGAATCGGAATGTGCACTTTCTCGGCAATTTTCTGTGCGGCAGGAATCAGGTCTTCTTCATAAAGAGACTTGCCCACCGGGTGGCCGGCCGCCGCCAGAAAGGTGTTGGCGATACCGCCACCGACCACCAGCTGGTCGACCACATCCGACAACGATTCCAGCACTTCCAGCTTGGTGGATACCTTGGAACCACCAACAATCGCCACCAGCGGTTTCTCCGGCGCATCCAGGGCCTTGCCCAGCGCATCCAGCTCATTGGCCAACAGCGGGCCAGCGCAGGCCACCGGTGCGAACTTGCCCACCCCATGGGTAGACGCCTGCGCACGGTGTGCGGTACCGAAGGCATCCATCACATAGATATCACACAGCGCCGCCATTTTTTGTGACAGCGCTTCGTCGTCTTTCTTCTCGCCTTTATTGAAGCGAACGTTCTCGCACAACACCACCTGACCGTCGGCCACCTCGACCCCGTCCAGCCAGTCCTTGACCAGCGGCACATCACGGCCCAGCAAGCCACCCAGATGCTCCGCCACCGGCTGCAGGGAAAACTCGTCGGCGTATTCACCTTCGGTGGGGCGGCCCAGATGGGACATCAACATCACCTTGGCGCCCGCCTTGAGCGCATGCTCGATGGTGGGCAAGGAGGCGCGGATACGCGCATCGCTGGTGACCTTTCCGTCCTTCACCGGCACGTTCAGGTCTTCACGGATCAGAACGCGCTTGCCTGCCAGATCCAGGTCGGTCATGCGTTTGAAGTTCATGGTGTTGCTACCTCGTTTGGCACCACCCTGTGCGGATGATGCTGTCGTCTCGGTTTACAGTATTTTTTAAGCGTCAGACGTCCGACGCTTTGGCCAAATCCGTCACCCAATCCAGCAGGCGGTTGGCATAGCCCCATTCATTGTCGTACCAGGCCACCACCTGCACCATATCGCCCTGCACCCGGGTCTGGGTCACGTCGACGATGGCGGATTCCGGGCGGTGATTGAAATCCGCGCTGACCAGCGGGGCGTCATTGTAGCCAATCAGGCCCGCCGACGCCGTTGCCTGTTGCTGCAGCCACTGGTTGAGACTGTCCTCATCCGGTGTCTGTTCCAGCCGCAAGGTCAGTTCCACCATGGCCACATTCAGGGTCGGCACACGGATAGAGTCTCCGTTGATGCGCCCGGCAAGGGTTGGCAACACCTGCTGCACCGCACCGATGGCGCTGCTGGTAGTGGGCACAATATTCTGTGCTCCAGCCCGACCCCGGCGCGGATCCCGGTGGACATGGTCCAGCAGGGCCTGGTCCGAGGTGTAGGCATGGATCTCTTTCATCAACACCTGCTGCACCCCGAAGCTGTCATCCAGCCGGGCCAGCAGAGGCGCGATACAGTGCGTGGTGCAAGACGCCGCCGACATCACCGTGCTGTCGTCCCGGACGTCTTTATGGTTGACGCCAAACACCACAACCTGGTCCGCCTGATCAAACGGCACCGCGCCGATGATCACCTTTTTGGCCCCCGCCTGCAGATGGCGGGCGGCTCCGGCGTGGCTGCGAAAGTGACCGGAGCATTCCAGCACCAGGTCCACGTCCATATCACCCCAGGGCAACAATTCCGGCCTGGGCTGCTCCAGCAACCGCGGTGCCTGCTGGCCAATGCGCAACATGCCTTCGATCAGCTCTGCTGGCTCCGCCAAACGACCGTGGGTGGTGTCATAGCGGGTCAGGTAGAGCAAGTCTTCCGGGCGGCCTTTGTCATTGATCGCCGCCAGCGTAAACGGCGCCTGCCAACCCGCGCCCTCGCGCTCAGCAAGGGCACGGACAAAGGAGCGACCGATACGGCCGTAGCCGTTGATGGCAATTCTCATAGCGGTCTGACGTCGGACGTCTGACGTCCGACGCTAACAGGGGTTGTCGTCCGACGTCTGACGTCCGACTTTCGACCCGTCTCTATCAAAGCAATGACTCCACCGCTTCCTGCACCGCTTCGGCAGTAATACCAAAGTGCTTGAACAGGTCACCGGCCGGGGCGGACGCGCCGAAGCTGGTCATGCCCACCACCTTGCCGTCCAGCCCCACAAAGCGATACCAGTAATCGGCGATGGCCGCTTCTACCGCCACGCGAGCGCGCACGGAGGAAGGCAGCACGCTTTCCTGATAGGCCGCATCCTGCGCCAGAAATTCCTCCACACAGGGCATGGACACCACGCGGATGTTCTTGCCGGTGAGAGCCTGTGCGGCCTTCATTGCCAGCTCCACTTCGGAACCGGTGGCAATGATGATCGCGTCGGGGGTGCCTTCACCGGTCTGCATCAAGGTATAGCCGCCTTTCTCGATCTCAGCCAGCTGCTCACTGCCACGTTCCATGCAGGGCAGGCCCTGGCGAGAGAAAATCAGCGCAGACGGGCCATCCTGGCGCAGCACAGCCTGTTTCCAGGACACTGCAGATTCCACCGTGTCACAGGGGCGCCAGGTGCGCATGTTGGGGGTCAGGCGCAGGTTCGCCAGCTGCTCAATGGGCTGGTGAGTGGGGCCGTCTTCGCCCAGACCAATGGAATCGTGGGTATAAACCAGGATATTCGGCTGGTGCATGATTGCCGCCATGCGCACCGCGTTGCGAGCGTATTCCATGAATACCAAGAAGGTACCGCCATAGGGGCGCAGGCCACCGTGCAGGCACAGGCCGTTCTGGATGGCGGTCATGCCGAATTCGCGCACGCCGTAGTGAATATAGTTGCCGCTGGCATCGTCTGCGGTGACCGACTTGCAGCCTTTCCAGATGGTGTTATTGGAGCCGGCCAAGTCGGCGGAGCCGCCAGCCAGTTCCGGCAGCAACGGGCCGAAGGCATCCAGGGTGTTCTGGCTGGCCTTGCGGGTGGCAACCTTCTCGCCTTTTTCCTGACACTCACGGATATAGGCATCGGCCTGCTCGGCAAAATTTGCCGGCAACTCGCTGGCCATGCGGCGCTTGAACTCCGCCGCCAGCTCCGGGTACGCCGCCTGATAGGCATCAAAACGCTGCTGCCATTCGCTCTGCGCTTTGGCACCGGCTTCTTTGGCATCCCAGGCATCCTTGATGTCCGCCGGGATTTCAAACGGGCCGTGCTCCCAGCCCAGCTCTTTACGGGTCAGGGCGATTTCATCTTCACCCAGGGCGGCACCGTGGGAGTCTTCCTTGCCCTGCTTGTTGGGGCTGCCGAAACCGATAATGGTCTTGCAGCAAATCAAGGTGGGCTGATCCGTGTTGGCGCGGGCATTCTCCACCGCCACGGTAATTTCTTCCGGGTTATGGCCGTCCACATTGGGAATCACCTGCCAGCCGTAGGCGCGGAAACGCTCCACGGTATCGTCGGTGAACCAGCCTTCCACTTCACCGTCGATGGAAATGCCGTTGTCGTCGTAGAAGGCCACCAGTTTGCCCAGGCCCAGGGTGCCAGCCAGGGACGCCACCTCGTGGGAAATCCCTTCCATCATGCAGCCATCACCCAGGAAGCAGTAGGTGTTGTGGTCAACAATGGTGTGGCCTTCGCGGTTGAACTGGCCCGCCAGCATTTTCTCCGCCAGCGCCATACCCACGGCGTTGGCAATCCCCTGGCCCAGTGGGCCGGTAGTGGTTTCGATGCCCGGCGCATCGCCGTATTCCGGGTGCCCGGCGGTGGCGCTGCCCAGCTGACGGAAGTTCTTGATGTCGTCCAGGCTGACACCGTAGCCGGTCAGATGCAGCAGGCTGTACAGCAGCATGGAGCCGTGGCCGTTGGAGAGCACAAAGCGGTCACGGTCAGCCCAGGTCGGGTCAGCCGGGTTGTGCTGCATGAAACCGCGCCACAGCACTTCGGCGATATCCGCCATGCCCATGGGTGCACCGGGGTGCCCGGAATTGGCTTTCTGTACCGCATCCATGCTCAGGGCACGGATGGCATTGGCGAGGTCACGGCTGGCGGGGGCGCTGGGCATGCAGGGCTCCAAAACTGACTGGTGGCTGAAAAGGGGCGCTATTGTCCCTCAAGGGCGGGTTGCGGGCAAATGTCCGGCGCGTATTGGATAGCAACCATGTCTGCCCGAAGCACCTGCCATGAAATAACGGTCTGACGTCTGAGGTCGGACGTCTGACGCAAAACCGGCAAAGGCACCGTCCTGGCGTCCGACCCCAGACCTCAGACGTCCGACCGAGATCTATATCAATTTATTTTGATTTAGGTTTTGATTACGCTAGACTCCGCCATTATGAATGCACTGGCTCCCTCTCTACCGGATGTGACCGATCATCTGGCGGGCTTTCTCAAGGCCGCCGGGGACCCGTTACGCCTGCAGGTATTGCAGGTGCTGGGCCAGAACAGTTTCGGGGTGCTGGAACTGTGCGAGATCATGGCCATGAAGCAATCCGGCATGAGCCACCATCTCAAGGTGCTGGCAAAAGGCGGGCTTGTAGAAAAACGCCGTGAGGGCAACTCCATTTTCTACCGTCGTCGCCTGCCCCAGGCGGATGACGCAGAGGGTGCCGTTCACAGCGCCTTGCTGGACGAGCTGGATGATGGGTCCCTCAATCAGGAAGTCGCCGCGCGGCTGGAGCAGGTGCAGCAACAACGGGCAGAGCAAAGCCGCGCCTTTTTTGCCCGGCACGCCGAACAGCATGATGCCCAGCAGGAGCTGATCGCCGAGTACGGGCAATATGCCGAACAGGCCTGCGAGCTGCTGTTGCGCGCCAGCCCGGAAGGAAAACAGGTGCTGGAAATTGGCCCCGGTGACGGGCTGTTCCTGCTGGAGCTCGCCGGGCATTTTGAACAGGTTATCGGCCTGGACAATGCCGAGGCCATGCTCACACGGGCGCGCAAGACGGTCGCCAAACGGTCAAATGTGGAG
>NZ_LWEZ01000806.1:0-550 GCF_001634945.1 Alcanivorax sp. HI0044 | reverse complement strand
CATCAAGGCACAAACAACAACTCTGGTGAAGAGCGCACAACATGTCTCAGACCTATCCGGCTCCCATGCCAAACGAAAAAAGCCACGCTTCCGTGGCCCCCAACGAGATCGCCGTGGGCGTGGTCATCGGGCGTACCTCCGAGTATTTCGACTTCTTTGTCTACGGCATCGCCTCCGTACTGATCTTCCCGCAGCTGTTTTTCCCCTTTACCGGCCAGCTGCAGGGCATGCTCTATTCTTTCATGCTGTTTGCTCTGGCGTTTGTAGCGCGGCCCTTTGGCACCGCCCTGTTCATGTGGATTCAGCGCCAGAGCAAACAGCATGAAAGAATAGAGCATGCCCTGCAGCTGGCCGGTAAAGGGGAAAAACAGCTGCGGGAAGATCAGTACGGAGGCGATGCCGTAGACAAAGAAGTCGAAATACTCGGAGGTACGCCCGATGACCACGCCCACGGCGATCTCGTTGGGGGCCACGGAAGCGTGGCTTTTTTCGTTTGGCATGGGAGCCGGATAGGTCTGAGACATGTTGTGCGCTCTTCACCAGAGTTGTT
>NZ_LWEZ01000805.1:0-337 GCF_001634945.1 Alcanivorax sp. HI0044 | reverse complement strand
ACATCGCCTCCATGTGGGTGTCCGGCATTATGCAGGGGCTCATGTGGCGCGCGGTGAACACCGACGGCACCCTCACCTACAACTTCGTGCAGGAGCTGGTCGAGCGGCATCCGTTCTACATCATTCGTTTGCTGGGCGGGATCATCTTCCTCAGCGGCATGATCCTGATGGCCGTCAATGTCTATAAAACCGTCCGTGCCGAACGCGACTGCCGCGGTGAAGACAACGTGCAGCAGGCTGACTGAGGAGAACGACATGTCTAACGCTCATGAAGTAGTAGAAAAGAATGTCGGCCTCATGATTGTGCTGACACTGATCGCCGTCAGTTTCGGGGGGC
>NZ_LWEZ01000804.1:0-538 GCF_001634945.1 Alcanivorax sp. HI0044 | reverse complement strand
TATGGGCCGGGTGTTCTGGGACAAGGTGCAGGACGCCAAGCAGGCAGTGAACAAGGCCATCGAAGGGGCCCGTGCTGCCAAGTTGATCAAGGGTAGCCTGAGCGCTGAGGTGGTGCTGTTTGTGGACTCTGAGCAGAGTGCGTTGTTACAGCGTCTGGGCGATGAATTGCGTTTTGTCACCATTACTTCTGCCGCTGTGCTCAAGCCATTGGCAGAAGCCCCGGCAGAGTTGGAAGACACTGCTGTGGCGGGATTGAAAGTACAGGTGCTGGCCTCGGATCACAGCAAGTGTGCTCGCTGCTGGCATCACCAGCCGGACGTAGGTAGCCACGCTGATCATCCGGAGCTGTGTGGGCGCTGTATCACCAATGTGGATGGTGACGGCGAGGTGCGACACTATGCCTGATAATACGTCGAGTGCCGGACGCCAGATGCCGGACAGTGCAAAAAAACGGCTGCCTGGCCAGCTATCCTGGTTATGGCTGACGGCGCTGATTATCGCGCTGGACCAATGGACCAAGCATGAAGTGGTGGCGGT
>NZ_LWEZ01000803.1:0-510 GCF_001634945.1 Alcanivorax sp. HI0044 | reverse complement strand
ATTTGACGAGAACAAAGCGCGGATTCAGCCGGAGTGGGGTTCCTGTATCCACGATAACGATCTGGACAGCGACAGCGCACCCTATCTGAACTTCCATGGTACCGATGGCCTGGAACTGGTACTGGCCATTGCGGAACAGGATTTTTCCATTCTGTCTCCCACAGGCCTGCTAGATGTGCTGGAAGGGCTGCTCAACCTGCCTTCGGACACCAATCTGTCTGATCATGATTGCCAGGCCCGTTTTGGCAAAACGTTGCCATCATTGCCGCGGGTAGAAATTCCGCCCTTCGAGCCCAGCGGTGAATTTGACCCTGCACCGTCGGATGAAGTTGTAGAGTTCTACTGTAGCGCTGAAGTTGCCGACGGCGAGATCAACCGCGAAGCACTGAACTACAACTGCCCGACGCTGGATCAGTACAACCTGTTTGCCGATGCGCAAGATCCACGCAGCATGCCCAATGAAAGTGGCCAGCCCTTTGTGCTGAACACCAAGCTGTTCTCTGACTACTC
>NZ_LWEZ01000802.1:0-753 GCF_001634945.1 Alcanivorax sp. HI0044 | reverse complement strand
TTGTGCGATAGGGCAACTGGTTAATGTTTCTGCCGGAATTTCCGGTGGGATGCTGGCTATGACGGGTAACGAAAAGCTATTGCGAAATATTATTGTAGGCAGTGGCATTCTTTGCGTTCTGCTGAGTATTATCCTTATTCCTATTTATGCTGCAGTCGGTGCTGCCCTGGCCTTTTCAATTACCATGGTGATCCAGAATGTCGCCATGTATCTATTGTCCAGGCAGTTTATTCGCACCTGTATGAAAGAGAGTTGTCATGAGTAACCGTGGCTCGCTGAAACGCGCCTTTATTAAAAGCTTCTATATACAGTTTCGTAAGCTGGCAAAATCACTGCTTCATGCCTGCAAAGCTGCAATTGGTGGGCATATTGAAAAGCCTGAGTTCGTTGTGCTGGGTGACAAGAAGGTCGCGTACCTGGTGGTTTCAAAAGCAGCCTGTTCTTCCATAAAGAAAGCAATGGTGGCTGGTATTGTAGATGACGATATTCAGGATAATTACTCTATTCATCAAAACCACAAGGTGGCCCAACTGACGGTAAGAGGGAGGTTTCCTGACGCTGAGCAATGCCATGTTTTCACTTATGTCAGAAATCCTTTTTCCAGACTTGTTTCTTCTTATATCAACAAGTTTGAGGATTTTGAAAAAATTCGCATGGTTGGGTTTGAATATGCGGATTATCTTGGCGGTTACCTGGAAATGTCTGATTCTTTCGAGGCCTTTGTTGAGAAGGTCTGCAATATTCCAGATCGCT
>NZ_LWEZ01000801.1:0-247 GCF_001634945.1 Alcanivorax sp. HI0044 | reverse complement strand
ATGCAGCAATGGCGTGGCTGGTTGCCCTTCTATCAGACCGACGACATGGTGCACTGCGGTGATTACAGTGAAACGGCAGTGGATACCATCCTGAACTGGTGGGATGAAAAGCTGCAGTCCGGCGAGAGCCGCGTGCCACAGTATTGCATCAATGTCACTGAAGACCGCGGTATCGCCCTGGATGAGGGGCTGCCGGTCAACAGCACGCAGTACGCTCTGCCCCGCACCAAGGTGACCGTACCACTGG
>NZ_LWEZ01000800.1:0-680 GCF_001634945.1 Alcanivorax sp. HI0044 | reverse complement strand
GAGTTTCGCAGCGCCTGGGGCGCTGTTTTGCTGGGCGTTGGAGGCATTAACAGTGGCTTCGATGTGGGCGTGATGTTTTCGGACCCGTGGCGCAGCGCCTTCGATGGCACCGTCAACCAGGATCTGAAGGACCTGATGTACCAGCGCAGCCCCGCCGCTTTTTGTGACCAGGGCAAATCGCCACACGCCGATGCCCTGTTTATTCAGGGGTTCACCGACACCATGTTTCCGTTCCAGCAGGCAGAGCGCAACTATGAGTGCTGGCAGGAACAAGGGCGCGATGCCCGTATCATCGGCATGCAGGCAGGCCACGTTATGCCCTGGCCCATGCAGCAATGGCGTGGCTGGTTGCCCTTCTATCAGACCGACGACATGGTGCACTGCGGTGATTACAGTGAAACGGCAGTGGATACCATCCTGAACTGGTGGGATGAAAAGCTGCAGTCCGGCGAGAGCCGCGTGCCACAGTATTGCATCAATGTCACTGAAGACCGCGGTATCGCCCTGGATGAGGGGCTGCCGGTCAACAGCACGCAGTACGCTCTGCCCCGCACCAAGGTGACCGTACCACTGGCCGGCGCTTTTGAATGGCTTATGGTCGGCGTAGATACCGGCACGGACCTGTTCCGTGCCATGTGGCCCGGCGCCGATTTGCGTGACATGAAGCCCAATGGCGGCTT
>NZ_LWEZ01000799.1:0-299 GCF_001634945.1 Alcanivorax sp. HI0044 | reverse complement strand
TGCCATGAGAGAAAGACAGCAATGCCTAAATATAGAAAGGATTTCGGTTGTTGTACCGGTTTATAATGATGCTCAAGCAATCAAGGAGCTGCTTGGCCGTCTTTTTTCTGTATCAATGCCATATGAATTAGAAATTGAAGTGGTTATTGTTGATGATGGGTCCGACGATAACGTTTGGCTCGATTTGAAACAATTGAAAGGGGAGATGCCAAGTAAAAGATTGAAACTTATTCGTCTAGCTTCCAATCATGGGCAGGGTTTGGCAACCCTGTGTGGCATTGCGAATAGTCGTGGCGATT
>NZ_LWEZ01000798.1:0-263 GCF_001634945.1 Alcanivorax sp. HI0044 | reverse complement strand
GGCGCAGTTGCGTCATTTGTCATCCCGCCTGGTGCGGGGCTGGACCCACCTGGAGCGCCAAAAAGGCGGTATCGGCCTGCGTGGCCCGGGTGAGACCCAGCTGGAAACGGACCGCCGTTTATTACGTGACCGTATTCGTGGGATCGAATCGCGCCTGGACAAGGTCCGTAAGCAGCGCGCTCAAGGCCGCCGGGCACGACAGCGCTCGGAAACCCCGCTGATTTCCCTGGTGGGCTACACCAATGCGGGGAAATCCACCCTGT
>NZ_LWEZ01000797.1:0-10900 GCF_001634945.1 Alcanivorax sp. HI0044 | reverse complement strand
TGAAACGCCTCGACTTCGCCGCCACAGAAATGTTCAAGCAATGTGAAAAGGTGGCGAAATCGTGCCCATGGTGTAGCCGCCGCCCGGGCAACTGCTACAATGGCGCGTTTTAGTGGGCCGTCATGCGGCCATGGTTACTTCACGCGTTTCGCGATAGATCCGGGGGATCGGTGTCAGACGAAGAGTTGGTCAAGAAAGCCAAAACCGGCGATCAGCGTGCCTTTGAGGTGTTGGTGCGAAAGTATCAGCAGCGCCTTTTCGCGTTGATTAGTCGTTATGTGCGTGACCAGGACGAGGTCCAGGATGTTGCTCAGGAAGCCTTTATCAAGGCCTGGCGCGCGCTGCCCCGATTCCGTGGAGACAGCGCCTTTTATACCTGGCTTTACCGTATCGCGGTCAATACCGCCAAGAACCACCTGGTGTCGGCCGGCCGCCGGCCGCCGGGCTCTGACCTGGACGCTGCAGAAGCCGAACAGTACGCCGGTGCAGAAATGCTGCACGAGATTGGAACCCCGGAGTCCCTCGTGTTGTCAGAGGAACTGGAGGCGGTCATTCATGCAGCGATTAATGAGCTGCCTCAGGAGTTGAAGACGGCCGTGACCCTGCGTGAATTCGAGGGCCTCAGCTACGAGGACATTGCGGTCGTCATGGAATGCCCGGTGGGCACAGTTCGGTCCCGGATTTTCCGGGCCAGGGAAGCAATTGACACAGCTGTTCGCCCGCTATTGGGCTCACAGCGCGGCGATAAAGGGTGAGAGTATGAACAGGGATTTGGAAACGCTGTCCGCGTTCCTTGACGGTGAAACCAGCGAGTTGGAAACCCGTCGGGTAATGCGTGATATCGACGATAGCGAGCTGGAAACGCTGGCTCGCTGGCAGTTGGCCAGTGACGTTATGCATAGCCAGGCCTCCATGGCGGTGCCGGCGGGCTTTAATGCCAGCCTGTCTGCTGCGCTGGCAGAAGAAACCTTGCCTGCTCGCCGCCCTGCATGGCTGGGCGGCATGGCGCGCCTGGCGGTAGCCGCGTCTGTGGCTGCGGCTACGGTGGTTGGCTGGCAGACCTGGGAAGGCAGCCAGGCGGCGAATGGGTCAGCAGCACCGGCTCTGGCCGCTGCGGCGCCGGATAACCGCATCAACCGTCCATTCGCTGAAACGTCCCTGGTGTCCCAGGCGTTCAAAACCAGCAATGTGACGGCGACCCCTGCTACTGCGGTGCCGGTCTCCCAGCCCCGTGTGAATAACATGCTGCTGCGTCATAGCGATTTCGCTGCGCGCCATAGCGGCCAGGGGATGATGCCCTTTGCCCGGCTGGTCAGCATGGACGCCCGTCACGGGGCCCGCTAACGGATGATGCTTCGAGCTCTTGCCTTTTCTCTGACTCTCTGCTCGCCGGTGGTGGCGCTGTCTGAAGTGGCGCTGGCGAATCCCTCGCCAGCGCAGGACCAGCTCCAGTCCATGGCGCAGGCCAATCGCTCCCTCAATTACACCGGCCGTTTCCTTTATCAATTCGGTGCTGAAGTCAGCACTATGGAAGTGAGCCATGCGGTGATTGGTGGCCGTGAGTTCCAGCGGTTGACCCACCTGGATGGCCGGCTGGTAGAGGTGTTGCGCCGGGGTGATGAGGTGGTGTGCCTGCATCCAAACGGCACCTTGACTCGGATTAATCGCAAGCAGGCCGGCCCGCTGGGGCTGGGTGAGCGTATCGCTCACGATGTGCCCGAACAGTACAATATTCTGGTGGATGGCGATGGCCGTGTTGCTGGTCGTGCGGCTACGCGCATGCGTGTGGCGCCGCTGGATACCCATCGCTACGGCTACCGCCTGTGGCTCGATAATGAGAGTAATCTGCTGCTTAAATCGGAAGTGGTTGATGGCAGTGGTGTGGCGCTGGAGCGGGTGGAATTTGTTACCTTGACCTTGGCCGCGCCGCTTACCGAGCAGGATTTTTCCATCCCTGAAACCGTGAAAGAAAGCGATCTGACGCAACTGGCGGATTCTCACCCGTCTCACCAGTTGTCGGTGGAAGCGCAATGGATGCCAGCGGGTTTTACCTCTGTGGATCAGGATTGGCGACAGGGCGGTTCCGACCGCGAGCCCGTGGCCGCACAGGGTTACAGTGATGGGTTGGCGGCGTTTACCGTGTTTGTGGAAGCGGTGGGAGACAGCACCGTGGAAGAGGGTGTAAGCCGCGTTGGCCCCACGGTAGCGGTTAGCCGCAGACTCACCGCCCCTAGCGGTGCCTACCTGGTGACGCTGGTGGGTGAGGTGCCGCAAAACACCGCAGAGCGTGTGATTGAAGGCATCAGCGTGCGAGACAGCCAGCCCTGATGTTACAGGAGCAGGGAGTCGTCGTGGCGGTAGAGCCCGGGGCTATCTGGGTAGAAACCGTGCGTGCGTCCACCTGTGGTGCCTGCAAGGCGAAAGCTGGCTGCGGGCATCACCTCATCAATGAACAGCAGTCCGGGCAGCGCGCCCGTCTGCGGGTTCCTTCTCAAGATTCTCACCAGGTTGGCGATACCGTCAATGTGGCGTTGCCCGAGGGCGCGCTAATGCGTGGTGCGCTGTGGGTATATGGGCTACCGCTGGTATTGTTGTTTACTGGTGCCTTGCTGGGCTTGGCTCTTCCCATCGAAACCGTTGATGCATCTGCCTTGCTGGGTATGGCGGGGTTGTTTCTCGGTTTTGCGGTCAATCGTGCCATGAGCCGCCGCGCGGGGCATACTCTGGCTTATCAGCCACGCCTGATGCCATCCGGGGACGATAGTTGTCAGGCTGTGGTGATTAAGCCTGCATCGCAATAAAAGGCCGCGAAAAGGCCTGATAAAAGGAGACTTCAATGCGACGAGGATATCGTTTCGCAGCAGTGTGGCTTGTAATCCTGAGTGCCGTACTGGCGGCATGCTCCGACCCTTCTTCTGAACCTTCAGCCCAGCGCGGTGAGCCTTTGGTGACCGGTCTGCCTGATTTCACTCGCCTGGTCGAAAAGGAAGGTCCGGCGGTGGTGAATATCAGCACCGTGACGCACCGGGATGAGTCCTCTGCCGCAGATCAGCTCAAGCAGCTGCCTGAATTTTTCCAGCATTTTTTCGAACAGTTCGGTGGTGAAGGTGAAATACCGTCGTTGCCGGAGCAGGAAGATACCCGCTCATTGGGCTCGGGTTTTATCATTTCCGCAGATGGTTACGTGCTGACCAATAACCATGTGGTGGCGGAAGCCGATGAGATCATGGTGCGCCTGCAGGATCGCCGTGAGCTGCCCGCCGAGTTGGTGGGGGCTGATGAACAGAGTGATCTGGCGTTGCTGAAAGTGGATGCCGGTGATCTGCCCGTGGTGGATATCGGCTCCTCTGCCGACCTGAAAGTGGGTGAATGGGTGCTGGCCATCGGTGCGCCATTCGGGTTTGACAGCAGTGTGACGGCCGGGATTGTCAGCGCCAAAGGGCGCAGTCTGCCCAGCGACAGCTATGTGCCTTTCATCCAGACCGATGTGGCGATCAATCCGGGTAACAGCGGTGGGCCGCTGTTCAACCTTAGCGGTGAAGTGGTCGGGATTAACTCACAGATTTTCAGCCGTTCCGGCGGTTATATGGGCGTGAGCTTTGCCATTCCTGTGGATATGGCCATGGATGTGGTCAGCCAGCTCAAGGATGGCGGCAAGGTCAGCCGGGGCTGGCTGGGTGTGCTGATTCAGGAAGTGGACCGGGATCTGGCCGAATCCTTTGGGCTGGATTCGCCCCGTGGTGCCCTGGTTTCCCAGGTGCTGGCGGGCTCTCCGGCCGAGGCGGCCGGGGTGGAGCCGGGTGATGTGATTACCCGTTTCAACGATGAAACCATCTATCGCTCGTCGGAGCTGCCACGCTGGGTTGGCCTGGTGAAGCCGGGATCGGATGTGGACATGGTGGTAGTCCGTGATGGTGAGGAAAAGACCTTGTCGGTAACCATCGGGCTGCTGCCGGATAATCCGGAAATGGCCTTGAGCGGTGGCGCCCAGGATAACGAGACCGACCCCGGTGTGAAGCTCGGTCTGACCGTGCGTGAGGCGTCTGCATCAGAATTGAGCCGCCTGGACCTGAAAGCGGGGGTTGTGGTTACTCAGGTTACGGATGGTCCGGCCCGCCAGGCGGGGATCCAGGTCGGCGATATTCTGGTGACTCTGCACAGCTCACCGATCAATAGCGCTGCGGATCTGGCCGATGTGGCGGCGGATCTGCCGGAAGAAGGCACCGTGGCGGCACTGGTCAACCGTGATGGCACCCCCCGTTTTCTGGCGCTGAAGCTGCCATAGCCCCTTTTTTGGGGTGCCCGGCGTGGTTTTTCGGCGCACCGGACGGTGCGCCGTGCAACTCCCCCCCGATATCCGCTAGAATCGCGGCCCATTGTTTGTCGTTTTGAGTATCACGGTGTGTTGTCCGGCGCAGGGTCGGGCAGCAGGACGGCCCTTTCTGTCCCCCGGGTTTGAGAATGCGGGGCGGGGAAGGCTGGTGCGGCAACGACCTTTTGTTCAACAGGCCTTATGACTGACATCAAGAATATTCGCAACTTTTCCATCATCGCCCATATTGACCATGGCAAATCCACGTTGGCAGACCGCTTTATCCAGGTTTGCGGCGGCCTTAGTGATCGTGAGCTGAAGTCTCAGGTGCTGGATTCCATGGAGCTGGAGCGGGAAAGGGGCATTACCATCAAGGCCCAGAGCGTGACCTTGTACTACACGGCCCGTGATGGCGAAACCTACCAGTTGAATTTTATTGATACGCCGGGTCACGTGGATTTTTCCTACGAGGTGTCCCGTTCCCTGTCGGCCTGTGAGGGGGCGCTGCTGGTGGTGGACGCTGCCCAGGGCGTGGAAGCCCAGTCCGTGGCCAACTGTTACACCGCCATTGAGCAGGATCTGGAAGTGCTGCCGGTTCTGAACAAGATCGACCTGCCCCAGGCAGAGCCGGAAATGGTGATCAACGAGATCGAGGAAATCATCGGCCTGGATGCCCATGATGCCTGCCGGGTGTCTGCCAAGACTGGCGTCGGCGTGGATGATCTGCTGGAGCAATTGGTTGAGCGCATTCCTCCCCCGGAAGGCGAGCGCGACTCGGACCTGCAGGCCCTGATTATCGACTCCTGGTTCGATAATTACATGGGCGTGATCTCGCTGGTGCGGGTCAAAGAAGGCTGCCTGAAAAAAGGTGACAAGATTCTGGTGAAATCCACCGGCCAGACCCATGTGGTCGACAGCCTGGGGATCTTCACTCCCAAACGCACCGAGACTAAATTGCTGGAAGCCGGCGAAGTGGGCTGGGTGAGCGGCAGCATCAAGGATATTCACGGGGCTCCGGTGGGGGACACCCTGACCCTGGCGAAAACCCCCAATGTGCCGGCCTTGCCGGGCTTCAAGAACGTCAAGCCGCAGGTCTACGCGGGCATGTTCCCGGTAAGTGCGGATGACTATGAAGATTTCCGCGATGCGCTGGCCAAGCTGACCCTGAATGATGCCTCCCTGTTCTATGAACCGGAGACGTCCGACGCACTGGGCTTTGGTTTCCGGGTGGGCTTCCTGGGCATGCTGCACATGGAAATCATCCAGGAGCGACTGGAACGTGAATACGACCTGGATTTGATTACCACGGCCCCCACCGTGGTCTACGAGCTGGCGCTGGTTTCTGGCGACATCCTGCACGTGGATAATCCGTCCAAGTTGCCTGAAGGCGGCAAGATCGAGGAGTTCCGTGAGCCTATTGCGCGGGTCAATATCCTGGTGCCACAGGAATTTGTGGGTAATGTGATCACCCTTTGCGTGGAACGTCGTGGCTCACAGATCAACATGCAGTACCTGGGCAAGCAGGTTGCCCTGACCTACGACATTCCCATGGCGGAAGTGGTGCTGGATTTCTTTGATCGCATCAAGTCCGTGAGCCGGGGCTTTGCCTCCATGGATTATGCCTTCGAGCGATTCGAAGCCACCAAGCTGGTGCGGGTCGATGTGCTGATCAACGGTGATAAAGTGGATGCGCTAGCGATGATCTGCCACCTGGACCAATCAGCCTACCGAGGCCGTGCCCTGTGTGAAAAAATGAAAGAGCTGGTGCCACGACAAATGTTTGATGTGGCCATTCAGGCGGCCATTGGCAGCAAGATCATTGCCCGCCAGACCGTGAAAGCCCTGCGCAAGAACGTGACCGCGAAATGTTATGGCGGTGATGTGTCTCGTAAAAAGAAGCTGCTGCAGAAGCAGAAAGAAGGCAAGAAGCGCATGAAACAGGTGGGGAATGTAGAAATCCCCCAGGAGGCCTTCCTCGCCGTGCTCAAGGTGGATGATTAATGAATACTCGCCGGATGCAAGACGCCAAAGGCCGGACGCAAAACCTCCAGTCATCCGGCGTCAGGCGCCAGGCGTCCAGCGTTATTTAGGAGATTTCTGTTGGATATTGATATCGGTTTTTGGTTGACCCTGGCGCTGGCTATTACTGTCGTTGTCTGGTTGATCGACAAGGTGCTGAAACTGAAGAGTAAAGGCGGCCCGGTGGGCAGTGTGGTGGAAACGTCCAACTCGCTGATTTCGGTATTCTTCGTGGTGCTGGTGATCCGCTCGTTTATTGTCGAGCCGTTCACTATTCCCTCCGGCTCCATGTTGCCGACGCTGCAGATAAATGACTTCATTCTGGTCAACAAGTTTGCTTATGGCCTGCGTTTGCCCGTGACCAACACCAAAATTATTGAAACCAGCGAGCCCGAGCGTGGCGATGTCATGGTGTTCAAGTTTCCGGAAAACCGGCAGCAGAACTTCATCAAGCGTGTGGTGGGGTTGCCCGGTGACACTGTGCAGGTGAAGGACAATGTGTTGACGGTGAACGGGGAGATCATTGATCGGGATCTGGTCAATGAATGGGTTGGCCCGGGGGTATGGCGCAAGCAATACGTTGAACAGCTGGGTAACGCTACTCACCTGATCTGGCAGGAAGGCAAAACCAACCCCTATACCGGGCGCCAGCTGCCCCAGGCTCGCACTCAGGGAGAGTGGACCGTGCCGGAAGACGCCTACTTTGTGATGGGCGACAACCGTGATAACAGTAACGACAGCCGATTCTGGGGTATAGTCCCTGAGGGGCTGGTCGTGGGGGAAGCGTTCCTGATCTGGATGCACTGGAAACCGGTTTTCTCTCTGCCCAGTTTTTCTCGTAATGGCGCTATTGATAAGGTGGAGGCAAACTAAAATGATGACAACAACGCCCTCACGGCAACGTGGGATGTCACTGATCAGCTGGGCGGTTGTGCTGATTGTGGTGGCTATCCTGGGGACGGCTGCATTTCGCATGGTTCCGGCCTATATGGAACACAACACGATTGCGACAACCATCCGATCACAGTTGCAAGATGGCAAAACGGCACTGATGTCCCCGCGGGAAATTCGCGAAGGCATCGGCAAGCGGTTTACCATCAACCAGGTCAATGTGATTCGCGTGGATGACCTGGCGATTGTCAAGGAAGGCGGGGTACTGACCGTTTCCGCGGACTATGAAGTGCGCGAACCGATGTTTTACAACGTGAGCATCGTGATGACCTTCAAAGACGAGTTCAAGAAAGACGTTCGCCAGTGAATGGAGACCTTAACCGACTGATGGCCCGCCTGGGCTATCAGTTTCAGGATATATCCCTGCTTGAGTTGGCACTGACCCATCGCAGTGTCAGCCGCTACCGTAACTATGAGCGGCTGGAGTTCCTCGGTGATGCCCAGCTCGGGCAGATTATTTCCGTTGCCCTGTTTGAACAGTTTCCTGAAGCGGCCGAAGGCCAGCTGACTCGTATGAGGGCGTCTCTGGTGCGTGGTCAGACGTTGGCGCTGGTCGCACGGGAGTTGGGCCTGGGGGAATACCTGGTACTGGGTGGTGGCGAGCTGAAAAGCGGTGGTTTTCGTCGCGATTCCATTCTTGCGGATGCGCTGGAGTCGATAATTGGCGCCATGCTGCTGGATGGTGGTGAGCCCCGTTGCCGGGATGTGGTGTTGTCCTGGTTTGCGCCCCGCCTTGCAGCGGTTTCACCGCAAAGTGCCCAGAAGGATGCCAAGACCCGTTTGCAGGAATGGCTGCAGGCACGCAAATTTGAATTACCTACCTATGAAGTGACCCAGGTGGAAGGCCTGGCGCCGAAACAGACTTTCGATGTGCAGTGCTCACTGGATCAGGTGCAGCAAATATTTATTGCCCAGGGCGCGAGCCGCCGTAAGGCCGAGCAAGAGGCCGCAAGCCTGGCGCTTGAATGGCTGGAGCAGCAGTATGACTGATACCCCGTCTTCCCAGACTGACGATTCCCAGGCCACTCGTTGTGGCATGGTGTCCATCGTCGGGCGCCCCAATGTGGGTAAATCCACGTTGATGAACCACCTGATTGGCCAGAAAGTCAGTATTACTTCACGCAAGCCGCAGACCACCCGCCACCGGATTCACGGTATCCTCAGCCGTGATAACTATCAGATTGTGTTTGCCGATACCCCGGGTATTCACACCGGTCAGGAAAAAGCCCTGAACCGCGCCATGAATGAAGCTGCGGTATCCACCCTGTTCGGTGTAGATGTAATCTGCATGATGGTGGATGCCATGAAGTGGACGCCGGCGGACGAGCATGTGTTGTCCTTGTTGCCGGAAAAGGATCAGGTGCCGGTGCTGTTGATCATCAACAAGGTCGATAACGTGGATGACAAGGCTGCCTTGTTGCCGCACATCCAGGCCTTGAGTGAACGCTACCCCTTCGACGCGGTGATCCCGGTTTCTGCTTTGCGTGAACAAAACCTGGTAGAGCTGGAAAAGGCACTGGTTCAGCGCTTGCCGGAAGGGGAGTTCTGGTACGAGGAGGACCAGCTTACCGATCGCAGCCTGCGGTTTATGGTGGCGGAAATTATTCGTGAAAAAGTGGTACGCCAGCTCGGGCAGGAAGTCCCCCATCAGGTGAGTGTGGAAGTGGAGATGTGGGAAGACGGCCCCCGCGTCACCGAAATTTCTGCTGCTATTCTGGTGGAACGTCGTGGCCAGAAAAAAATTCTTATTGGCGACAAGGGTGAGCGTATCAAGCAGATCGGCATCCAGGCCCGTGAAGATATCGAGCGTTTGATCGAGCGCAAAGTAATGCTCAACCTGTGGGTGAAGATCAAGGCGGGCTGGTCCGATGATGCCCGCGCTTTGCGCTCCCTCGGCTACGATGAGCCTCGCTGAGACGTCACTGCAAGCCGCCTGGCTAATTCACCGGCGGCCTTTTCGTAATACCAGCCTGACGGTAGACCTGTTTCTTCCTGCACTTGGCCGAGTTGGTGCGGTGGTGCGTGGCGGCCGCAAAGATCCGTTACTGGCACCGTTTACTCCCTTGTGGGTAGCCCTGAAGCCCTCCGGTGAGATGTATTCCCTGCGGGCGTGCGAGCCACGGGGGAATCGACTTATGCTCACCGGCAAGGCTTTGTACTGCGGGTTTTACCTGAACGAGCTATTGACGCGATTATTGCATCGGGACGACCCCAATCCATCGGTTTGGCCGTTATACGAGCAGGCCTTGTCCGATTTGCTGACGCAGACGCCCTTCGATATTACCCTGCGGCAATTCGAGTTGGCGGTGCTGGAGCAAATTGGTTACGGCATTGCCCTGGATCAGGATGTTCACGGGCACGGGCTGGATCCCGAGGCGTTATACCAGTTAAATCCTGAGCAGGGTTTGGCGAAGACAGACACCGGGGCAGGTTATGCTGGCGTGGACTTGCTGGCCATTGCTCAGGGGGATTGGCATCCTGCCGCGCGCAAGGCAGCATTAAGTTTGTGTCGACAGTTGCTGGCTCCGCATCTGGGCAACCGGCCATTGAAAAGCCGGGAGCTGTTTCGGGAGAAATGAAAGCTAGAATCAAAGTATCAGCTACGAGCTACGAGCTACGAGCTAGAAGCTAAAAGCTAAAAGCTCAGGGGCCCCGTCTCTTCCGGCTGGCCCGTAAAATGCGTTTAAGGTGAGTCTTATGTCCAGAGTACTTCTCGGCGTCAACATCGATCATATCGCCACTCTTCGTCAGGCCCGCGGCACCCGTTACCCCGAGCCGGTGCAGGCTGCATTGGTCGCGGAGCAGGCGGGGGCAGATGGTATTACTGTGCACCTGCGTGAAGACCGCCGGCATATCAACGACCGGGATGTGGAGCTGCTGGCGCAAACACTACAGACCCGTATGAATCTGGAAATGGCGGCCACTGAAGAAATGGTGGGCATTGCCTGCCGGATTAAACCGCCGCATTGCTGTCTGGTACCGGAAAAGCGTGAAGAGCTGACCACCGAAGGTGGATTGGATGTGGCAGGTAACAAGGCCTGGATTGCCCAGTGCTGCCAGCGACTGGGGCAGGCAGGCATTGAAGTGTCCTTGTTTATTGATGCGGATGAAGAACAGATTGTGGCGGCCCGGGAATGCGGCGCCCCGGCAATTGAAATTCATACCGGTGGATACGCCGATGCAGAAACGGTGGACGAACAGCAGCAGGAGCTGGCGCGCATCCGTTCCGGAGTGGCGTTTGCGCTGGAGCAGGGGTTGGTGGTCAATGCTGGCCATGGCCTGCACTATCACAACACCTTGCCGATTGCGGAAATCCCGGGTATCAACGAGCTGAATATTGGCCACAGCATTATCGCCCGGGCGGCGATTACCGGGCTGGATGAAGCCGTGCGCAGCATGCGGGCCTTGATCGACAAGGTTTAAGGAACCTCTGAATAACTCCTTGCATGCTCAGTCTTTCAGGCTGGCTCGCAATCTAGGCGCGATTTTGAAGGTGTCCCCTAACTGGGATCGAGATATGTCCATCCATCGAAAAAACGCAACGACGAGTGCGGGCCAGCCTGGAAGACCCGGAGGGCACGGCCTGAAGCGTACATCTGCTGCGCCTTGCCTCTAGGA
>NZ_LWEZ01000796.1:0-721 GCF_001634945.1 Alcanivorax sp. HI0044 | reverse complement strand
ATGTCCCAAGTACATACTCACCCTGTTCCCGCCGAGTATAAAAAACAGACCCTGATGGACCGCGACACCTACGACCGCTGGTACGCCCAATCCATCAACGACCCGGACACCTTCTGGGCCGAGCGCGCCGAACAGCTTCTGGACTGGAAGACCCCCTGGGACACCGTCAGCGAATGGGACTTCAGTGAAGGCCGGGCGGCCTGGTTCAAGGGCGCCACCCTGAATGCCTGCTACAACTGCGTCGATCGCCACCTGCCTGAGCGCGCCAATCAAACCGCGATCATCTGGGAAGGCGACGAACCCGATCAGGACAAGCACATCAGTTATCAACAGCTGTTCGAGGAAGTGAGCAAATTCGCTAACGTGCTCAAGAACCGGGGCGTGAAAAAAGGCGACCGCGTCGTTATCTACATGCCCATGATTCCCGAAGCGGCCTACGCCATGCTGGCCTGCGCCCGTATCGGCGCCATTCATTCTGTGGTGTTTGGCGGCTTCTCTCCGGAAGCCCTGAAAGACCGTATCCTCAACGCCGAAGCCTGCGCACTGATTACCGCCGACGAAGGGGTACGCGGTGGCAAGGCGATTCCGCTGAAAGTGAATGCGGACAAGGCGCTGGACGGCGTCGACTGCGTGCATACCTGCCTGACCGTGAAACGCACCGGTGGTGACGTGGCCTGGCAAACGCCCCGCGATGTCTGGTACCACGAGGCCATGGCCGACG
>NZ_LWEZ01000795.1:0-548 GCF_001634945.1 Alcanivorax sp. HI0044 | reverse complement strand
GTGGGCCAAGACCACCTTCAACGGTCAGCCCGCCCTGCGTGAAACCGACACCTTCGACACCTTCATGGAGTCCAGCTGGTATTACGCACGCTACTGCTCACCGCAGAGCGACACCGCCATGCTGGACCCGGCCGCCACCAATTACTGGCTGCCCGTGGACCAGTACATCGGCGGCATCGAGCACGCCATCCTGCACCTGCTCTACTCGCGCTTCTTCCACAAGTTGCTACGCGATACCGGGCTGGTGAATTGCGACGAGCCCTTCAAGCAACTGCTGTGTCAGGGCATGGTGCTCAAAGACGGCGCCAAGATGTCCAAGTCCAAGGGCAACACCGTGGACCCGCAGCAAATGATCGAAGAATACGGCGCCGACACCGTGCGCCTGTTCATGATGTTTGCCGCGCCGCCGGAGCAATCTCTGGAATGGAACGACGCTGGCGTGGAAGGCGCCTTCCGCTTTATCAAGCGCCTGTGGCGCCTGGTGGCCGAACATGTGGAAGCCGGTAATGCCGGCACACTGGACCTGAACGTACTGGACGACGCAGGCA
>NZ_LWEZ01000794.1:0-559 GCF_001634945.1 Alcanivorax sp. HI0044 | reverse complement strand
TGCCGCGCGATTGCAGGTAGAACTGCTGCATGGCATCGAGCTGGCCGACGGTGGTGCCGTGGGCACACTTTACGTCGTCGTTATAGATTTCCAGCTCCGGCTTGGTGTTGATCTCCGCACCGGGATTGAGCAGCAGATTCTTGTTGGACAGCTCGGCGTTGGTGCCGCTGGCACCGGGGTGAATGTGGATGCGGCCGTTGAAGACCGCCTTGCCACTTTCGCCGGCCAGGCCTTTGAAGTTCTGGTCCGATTCACAGTTGGGCACGGCGTGTTCCACGCACAGCTGGTTGTCCACGTGGCTGTTGTCGCGGACTACGAAGATGCCTTTCATGTTCAGTTCGGCGCCGCTTTTGTTGACCAGGGCGCGCACGTCGTTACGACGCAGGCGGTTGCCGGTCATCAGCTGGTAGCTGTCGACCTTGCTGATGCCTTGCTGATCAATGATCAAGGTGCCGATGTGCAGGGTGTTGGCCTGCTCGCCTTGCAGCCGGTAGTGGGTCAGCTGGGCATTGTCGGCGGTGATCAGGGCCGTCACCGCGTTGCTCAGGGCCTGACCTTC
>NZ_LWEZ01000793.1:0-636 GCF_001634945.1 Alcanivorax sp. HI0044 | reverse complement strand
CTAAATAATGTCTTGGGCAATGAGGGGACGGAGGGTGGCATTGGTAACCCAAACGGTTATGGAGCTTACCTTAGCTTGGGTGAGCCCGGTCGCCCGGATGTAGTCTGGCGCTTTGCCAATGTAGAAGGCGATATCGCTTTCGATAATGGCATTATCGATATCCGAGCTGATGATGAAGATGGTGATGGCAAGCCGAAGCTCATAATCGCTAATAATATGCTGATTGGTCGTGCAGCCGCGGGAAGGGTTACAGAAGGCTTTAGTGGTCTGGACGTAAGTCGTTATAACAACGGTGGTCCTGTATCAATGGGGCAGGACTTTAAGGCCAATTTGATGCTGGGTGAAAATACACTGGGTACGGCCGTAATTCCTTCTGCTACCGTCTATTCCTCCATCACTCTTACAACCCCTACACCGGGTTCAGGGCTGTGATGCTTTTGAGGAGCAAGAAGCAAATGACCATGCAAACGATAAAAAAAATGTCCCGATGTATTAAATGGGGTTTCCCTTCCAAAACTACAGTAGAAATCTGCACGCAAGGAATGCCCGCTCTCGGCTTCTCACTAATGCTCCCTTTACTGCTGGCGGCTCCCTCGGTAAATGCTTTGGTGGAAATGGAAGAAGAGCAAATGGCCA
>NZ_LWEZ01000792.1:0-722 GCF_001634945.1 Alcanivorax sp. HI0044 | reverse complement strand
GTGGCTGTTGAGCTTGCGGCAACCCAGAACATTCCGTGCTGCCTCCGCCACACACGATAACCACGATAGATGAGTCTACTATGCCATTTTATCGCGCCAGTTTCCGCCATACCTTCAGCACCGGGGATACTGTTGAGCTGACCTCCCACCCCTACCCGGCCAATAGCTGGGAGCACGCCCGGCAACTGGCCGATGCATTTGGTTATGTGGATGTGCGGATTGCTGTCGAGGACCGACATAACGATGGCCGAATTACCGTATACCCCATGCTCACCAGTGTTGAATGACCGCCCCCTGGAACAAGCCACAATCAATGAGCATCACAACACTATCGCTCACCTCCCACTCATGGGCAGAACCGAGCACGCACCGCGGCGTGGTGGTAGCAGATCAAAACGCTCAGGCGCGGGTTATGAAGACGGTTCTTGTCGTTTCCTGAAAAGCATGAGCAACAGGCCATCCTTGGCCTGAGGACAAAATCCAATCACTGCACTGTGTCGGATTACGGCTACGCCTAATCTGACCTACGCCAAATCAGCGGCACGTAGTTTGTAGGCCAAATCAGCCTGGAAGGCGCAATTTTGTAGGTCGAATTAGCCTGAAAGGCGTAATCCGGCATACAGCTTAGCCAGCACCCACCCTACACAATTGCGGCGATCAGTTGCTTCACACAGGCTTCAATATCGTTTTCAGCGGTATTCACCACCAGCTCCGGCTTGGCC
>NZ_LWEZ01000791.1:0-426 GCF_001634945.1 Alcanivorax sp. HI0044 | reverse complement strand
CGGGCGTGAGAAGAACGGGATACCCAACCGCCAGGTGGGGAGTGAATTGCACAACGCCGGCATCCCCGTGCGCTGGTGCAACACCCAGGGAGAACAATGCCATACCAAGATGCTGTTACGGCGCAGCGCCAACAGCGCCGCACTGATCCTTGGCTCCGCCAACTACACCCGGCGAAATCTGGATAACCTGAATCTGGAGAGTAGCGTGCGGCTGATCGCCGCCCCCGACCACGCCATCATGCAACAGGCCAGCGACACCTTTGAACGGCGCTGGGAAAACCGTTACGACGAAAAGCACAGCACCGACTATGCGGTGTATGCGGATGACTCGGTGTGGAAGTACTGGTTGTATCGGGGAATGGAATTCACTGGCTGGAGCAGTTTTTAAAGCAAGTTAAAAGGTGAAAGTTCAAAGTTTAAAGGCGC
>NZ_LWEZ01000790.1:0-695 GCF_001634945.1 Alcanivorax sp. HI0044 | reverse complement strand
TGATCTCCGCATCCCTGGTGCTCGGGCTGATGGGCTGGATCGGCCTGCCGCTGGACCTGATGACCATCACCATCACCGCCATCACCATTGGCATCGCCGTGGATGACACCATTCATTACATCCACCGCTTCCACGAAGAACTGCCCAAAGACAACGACTACGTGGCCACCATGAAGCGCTGCCATGGCTCCATCGGTAAAGCGATGTACTACACCTCGCTCACCATCATTGCCGGCTTCTCCATCCTTGCTCTGTCCAGCTTCAACCCCACCGTCTACTTCGGCCTGCTCACCGGCCTGGCCATGCTGGTCGCCCTGCTCAGCAATCTCACCCTGCTGCCAGCACTGCTGATCACCGTCAAACCCAAACTCAGAGCGGGCTAACCCCTCCGCCGGCCACTGAGGGAGCTTGCAAGCAAGCTCCCTCGCCCTTCCTGTCCCTCTGCTTTATCGCAAGGCGGAAATGGCACAAGTAATCGTCGCCACAATAACGCCTCCTTCTAGCCCAATGCTGTTCACTTAAGAGAAGCAGCGCTACGCCAACATCTTCGTCATGCGAGCATGACTTCCCACCAATCCCGAAGTTTGAGGGAGGTTGTGGGAAGCGATGTTTACATCGCGAAGGCTTTAGGCATGGCACAGAACCTTAAGTGAACGGTATTACCCCTCTAGCCGGTTTTTTTGCCCAATAAATGG
>NZ_LWEZ01000789.1:0-889 GCF_001634945.1 Alcanivorax sp. HI0044 | reverse complement strand
GAAGTGCGCCGTATCCTCAAAAAGGGCGGCCACATCGGCCGGCGCATGGACTTCCTCATGCAGGAACTCAACCGCGAAGCCAACACCCTGGGCAGCAAATCCGTCGACAGCGAAACCACAGCGGCAGCGGTGGAATTAAAGGTGTTGATTGAGCAGATGCGGGAGCAGATCCAGAATATCGAATAACACTTCCAGCCAACGACTCGCCACAAAAAAGCCGGCATTGCGCCCACTGCTGTCCCACAGTTGAGGGACAAATGAAAAAGCCTGAACCGAACTGGTTACAATGATTCTGCGAGGAAAACATTGTGATCAGGGAGGTTCAGGCTTTGTCACATCATAACACCGCCTTTCACCAACTGCTCAAACCGGTTTCGAGACATGATTTTGAGAGGCTGGCCAAAGAGCATCATCACGGGCAAAAACTGAGATCCGCCACGCGCTGGGATCAATTCATTGGCATGGCCATGTCTCAGCTTTCCGGCCGTCAGAGCCTGAGCGATATCCAGTCGAACCTGGAGAGCCAAAAGCATAAGCTTTTCCACCTTGGCGCCAAACCCGTTGCCCGTTCTACCTTGGCAAGGCTCAATGAGAAGCAGCCGGCGGAGCTCTACGAAGCGCTGTTCTACAAGCTGCTCCAGCGCTGCAGAAATAGCCCCAGCTCCCATAAGTTCCGCTTCAAGAACCCTCTCTACTCACTGGATGCGAGTGCCATCAACCTGTCCCTCAAGCTGTTTCCCTGGGCTGCCCACCGGCCGGATACCTGCAACGTGAAGCTGAGTGTCGGACTCAACCATGGCACCCATGTGCCAGAACGCTATGGGGGACATCCATGGCGATGGCGAGCATCTGCTTGTCTTTGTCGGCAAAAGCAGAAGCTCGCCCCGAC
>NZ_LWEZ01000788.1:0-739 GCF_001634945.1 Alcanivorax sp. HI0044 | reverse complement strand
CCGGCCTGCGGTACCGCCGGTTTCCTGGCCCGCACCATGGAATACCTCAACCGGGTGCATTCCAGCGATGCCGGTACCTTCGAAGACGAGGAGGGCAACAAGCACTACACCGGCGACCTGTTGGACCCCTACCGGGAACACATCAATAAACAGATGTTCTGGGGCTTCGACTTCGACACCACCATGCTGCGCGTCTCCAGCATGAACATGATGCTTCACGGCGTAAACGGCGCCAATATTCTGTATCAGGACAGCCTCAACAAGTCCGTAAAGGAAAACTACCCGGAACAGGAAGAAGACTTCTTCGACATCATCCTCGCCAACCCGCCGTTCAAGGGCAGTCTGGATGAAACCAACACCAACCCGGATGTGCTCGGCCTGGTCAAAACCAAAAAGACCGAGCTGTTGTTCGTCGCCCACATCCTTCGCGCCCTAAAACTCGGTGGCCGCGCCGCCGTCATCGTCCCCGAT
This sequence comes from Alcanivorax sp. HI0044, assembly GCF_001634945.1. Lineage (NCBI taxonomy): Bacteria > Pseudomonadati > Pseudomonadota > Gammaproteobacteria > Oceanospirillales > Alcanivoracaceae > Alcanivorax > Alcanivorax sp. HI0044. The sequence goes on along the minus strand of NZ_LWEZ01000788.1, from coordinate 268 downwards.
GGCGTGCTGTTCGGCTCCTCCAAGGCCCACCAGCAACTGCGCAAGGAGCTCATCGAAAACAACCAGCTCGAAGGCATCGTCAGCCTCCCAGTGGTGTGTTCAAACCCTACGCCGGTGTCAGCACCGCCATCCTGCTCTTCACCAAAGGCGGCACCACCGAGCGGGTCTGGTTCTACGATCTACAAGCCGACGGCTACAGCCTGGACGACAAGCGCACCCCGCTGAAAGGCGAAGGCGGCGATGACTTGCCAGATGCCATTGCCAAATG
>NZ_LWEZ01000787.1:0-318 GCF_001634945.1 Alcanivorax sp. HI0044 | reverse complement strand
CTGGACAAGAGTCATGTGACGGTGCATACCTATCCGGAATCCCATCCAGATAACGGTATTTCCACGTTTCGAGTGGATGTGGATGTCTCCACCTGTGGTGTGATTTCCCCGCTACGTGCGTTGAATTACCTGATCCACAGTTTCGATTCCGATATCGTTACCGTGGACTATCGGGTGCGTGGCATGACCCGGGATCTGGATGGCACCAAGCACTTTATTGATCACGACATCAATTCCATCCAGAATTTCCTGACCGAAGATACCCAGAACGCCTATCAGATGATCGACGTGAATGTGTATCAGGAAAATATCTTCCAC
>NZ_LWEZ01000786.1:0-19029 GCF_001634945.1 Alcanivorax sp. HI0044 | reverse complement strand
TGACCGGCTGCGCCTGATCTTCACCTGTTGCCACCTGGGGCTGGCGGCGCTAGCACAGGTGGCGCTGACATTACGGGAAGTGTGTGGACTCACCACGGAAGCCATCGCCCGCGCCTTTCTCAGCAAACCCGCCACCGTAGCCCAGCGTATTGTCCGCGCCAAGGGCAAGATCCGCGATGCGAAAATTCCCTACGAGGTGCCGGAAGGCGCGGCATTGGCGGAACGTCTGCAGTCGGTCCTGCAGGTGATCTATCTGGTGTTCAACGAGGGCTATCTGGCATCGTCCGGCGAGCAGGCGTTGCGCCATGATCTCAGTGAGGAAGCGATTCGCCTGGCCGAGCTGGTGCTGGCCTTGTTGGCGGAACGCACCGACCAGCCGGACCCGGAATGCCAGGGCTTGCTGGCGCTGATGTTGCTTCACCATGCTCGTCGGGCCACGCGAACGGATGCGCAAGGCGAGCTGGTGCTACTGGAAAACCAGCAGCGCAGCCTCTGGGACCGGCAGGAAATCCAGCGCGCCGATCAGCTGGTGCGCCAAGCCTTGCTGTCACGGCGCTTCGGGCCTTATACCCTGCAGGCCGCCATTGCGGCAGTGCATGCACAGTCACCCAGCAGTGCGGAGACCGACTGGCAGGAAATCGTCGGACTCTATGATCTGTTGATGCAGCATATGCCGACCCCCATCGTGGCGCTCAATCGGGCGGCGGCCCTGGCCATGCGTGATGGACCGGAGGCGGGCTTGCAGTCGCTGGAGCCGCTGATGGAGAACAAGGCCCTGCAAGGGTATCACCTGGCCCATGCCGCACTGGCCGATATGCACCGGCAGTTGGGCCATCAGGACGCGGCGGCTCAGGCCTACACGCAAGCACTGGCATTGGCGACGCAACCAGCGGAGAAACGCTTTCTGCAACAACGGCTTGCCGACCTTTCCAGGTAGCGGTTTTTCGCGGTCAGCGGAGTTTTGAAACAAATAGCTCATCGCGGGTTCGAATGGATAACACGCTTCTCGCTGTTTGATGGGTTCTCGCAAATACTTGGCACTTTGCCAAACGCTCGACGCCGAATGCCTGACGTAAAACCCCATAGCCTGAGAGGCCGTCGTTATTGCGGTGTCTCTTTTGAGCGTTATTTTAAGGAATAGTCAGGGCCATCATTCCGGCAATAATCGGGCAATGCATTTTGCGCGGAAAGCACGGCGGCCATAGTGTTCAGGTTTTGAATGCAAGCGTCCGTCGTCGGGCATCCGGCGTCTAGCGGTTGCGCGGGGTGGATAAAAAGACAACGCCTGAAATTGGCTCACCGCTTAATTCTGCGATGAATAAAATAAACAGGGGCGCTGTCGAAAGCGGGGTTTCAGGTTCGACTAATGGGAAAGTGACCCATAAAGGAGTTGAACATGAGCATTGAAGCAACCATTCAGGACCTGACTCGCCGCTGGCTGAAAGGCGCAGCCGATAATGATGTCGAGGCGATCATGGCCCTCTATCACCCGGCTATCCGTTCATTCGATGCCATTCTGGCTATTCAGGTATCTGGCGAGAAAGCGTATCGGGCGCATTGGCAAAAGTGCATGGAGTCCTGCCCGGCGGAAGCGTTTTTCGAGATGCACGACCTGGTTGTGGAAGCATCCGATTCCCTGGCGGTGTCGCACAGCCTGACCCATTGCGGTGCCACCGTGGAAGGGGAAAAGCAGGGCGGCTGGATGCGCTGTACACATGTGTGGAAACGTGATGGCGACCAGTGGAAGATTGTGCACGAACACTTTTCCTGCCCGTTCAATCCTGAGGGCATGTCGCTGATTATGACGTGGCAACCGGAGCACGCACCGGTACCTTTTAATTAAAACCGACCCGGGAGAGAGCACGATGAAATATCTATGTCTGGTGTATTACAACGAAGCGGCGATGCAGGAACGTGGCGATGATCACTGGCAATCGCTTAACCAGGAGTGCCAATCCTACAGCGGCGGCTTGCAGGAGTCCGGCGTGATGCTGGATGGCTCCGCCCTGCAACCGGTGTCCACGGCGACCACGGTGCGTTTGCGTGATGGGCAGGTGAGTGTCACCGATGGCCCCTTTGCGGAAACCAAGGAGCAGCTGGCGGGCTTTTACCTGATCGACGCCAATGACCTGAACGATGCGATCCGTGTGGCCAGCCGTATTCCGCCGGCACGCTACGGCAGCATCGAGGTGCGGCCGGTGCGCGATATCTACGGCGAGTCGTCGGATGCCGTGCCTTATGCGGACGCCGTATCGGAAAACGAGAAGGTGACGGACTAAAGCGTTTTTGAAAACGCCCGGCACCCCTGATTTTCTTTGGAAAGTGATGCTTGCATCACGAATAACGTCGGGTGTGGCCGGTCCTGTCGCGATGCAAGCATCGCTTCCCACAGCCTGCCTGTCTTTTTTCAGAGGCGCCCTAAAACTTTGGGGGGCTCAACAGGCGTCACCTCGGTAGTGTTAACAGGTCCTAATCAAAGGTCTTCGCAAAAACCAAACCGCCCCACAGTACATTGCGGTCGCCCACGCCCTCTTTCAGTTCGGAGGTGTGGCCGCGCAGGACATAGCTGAGCCGGTAGCCGTCACTGAAGGCATAGGTGTAACCCAGCCAGGCTTCGGCGACGCCATGGTTCACTTCGTCGCTGTCGTAGCGCACATCGCTGTCCCGGAACTGGCCCTGCAGAAACGCATTGTAGGCGCGCCCGACCAGCGCGATGCCGCCCCACACATAGTGTTCGTTGTCCTCACTGGTGGCGGTGGTGTTGTTGCGTTCGCCGTAGCGGGTCAGTTCCGGGTTGCTCTGCCACCAGGGGCTGCGCAGGCGCCCGGCACGAAAGCTCAGGCTCCAGCGTGCTTCGGTGAGGTAACCCACGGAACCTTCCACGGTGCTTTTCACTTCCAGATTGTCGCTGGAAATGGGCAGGGTCTTCTGCCGGGCCACCGCGTAGCGAGCGGTGGGTTCGCCGCCATCGCTGATCTGGTGGTCCCAGCCTTCCGCTTGTTCACTGCCGATGACCTTGTGCACGCCATTTTGAATGTTGCCGGCCAGATCCAGCCCCAGGGCGCCCAGTGTCAGGGTGCTGTGCCAGGCCACCTGGTCGTCGGGATTCACCTGCACGCGGCTGCTGGAAAGGTAGATCATGCTGGCGTAGGGGCGGTCGTCGTAGAGGGGCTCAGGCCGCTCTTTCTGTTCCGGGGTGAAGCCGAAAATGCCCGCTTCAAAACTGTGGCCGCGAACCCGGCTCCCGGACAGGCTATTGAGGCCCAGGGCGGTATCGATCCAGCCCAGCGGGGTGTCCAGGGAAAGCAGAAAATCCCGTGCCCGGGTGCCGGTGGCGGCCATGCTGAGGCCGTAGGTGTAATCCTGATCACGGGTGCCCGGCACCAGCATGTCGTTATCCAGGGTCAGCGCCCAGCTACCGGTTTCACGCTCCTGCTGCGGTTGAGGGCGGGATTGGCGTGGACGCATTTCGGTGAGTCCCGGGTCTGCGGCCCGGGCCAACGGCGAGGCGGTGTCGGACAGGGTCGCGGCGACGCTCAGTCCCGGGCCCGCCAGCATGGCGATCGCCAGTAAGGCTGTGGCCCGAAAACCGGGGGAGGGAAAAAGGCTGTCGCGTGTGTTCTCTGTCATGGCTCCGTATCCGTCTCACTCCGGGAGCCCACAAGCGGCTCGCCAGAACTGCAATTCAGTGACGCGTACGGTATGCCCCGCACGCGCATGGTCGGTATCGCGTTGCTGGGCGGTTGTTGCCTGTTTCTACAGAGAGTTGTTGTTCTGCCAGCGGCAGCGGCGCCATCGTTGGGCCGCTGAGTGTTCAATGGGACTAGAATGGGCGATGACTGTTCGATGAAACAGTGCGACAGGGTTGGCCATTTAATCGAATTTTTCGATTCTTCCAGAACCCTGCACTCCCTCCGGGAAATGACCAGATCCCCGCTCCTGCCGTTCACTTCGGTCATTGAGCTTGCTTATGGAGAGGGCGTAGCCTCGATTTCATATCCATGACCTGATGGTCAACAGACTGTGATAATGAGGAGAGCACGGTGGCAGAAGCATATATCGTAGCGGCGGTGCGTACCGCTGGTGGCAAGAAGAACGGTCGGCTGAGCAAGGTGCATCCCGCAGATATGGGCGGTCGCGTTATTGATGCGGTGGTCGAGCGCACCGGTGTGGCGCCGGAAAAAATCGACGACGTGATTTTTGGTTGTGTCAGCCAGATCGGTCCGCAGACCTTTAACGTGGCGCGCACGTCCATTCTCAGTTCCTGCCTGCCGGAATCCGTGCCGGGCGTCACCATCGACCGTCAGTGCGGCTCCTCCCAGCAGGCGATCCACTTTGCCGCCCAGGCGGTGATGAGTGGCACCCAGGACCTGGTGATTGCCGGCGGGGTGGAATCCATGAGCCAGGTGCCCATCGGTTCTCCGGTGATGGCGGTCAAGGAAATGGGTAACCCGTTTACCGGTGAAATCAGCAAGCGCTATCCGGGCGAAACCTTCAGCCAGTTCCATGGCGCCGAGCGTATGGCGGAGAAATACGGAGTGAGCAAGGCGGAGCTGGACCAGTTTGCCTACGACTCCCACAAGCGTGGCGCTGCCGCCACGGAAGCAGGCCGCTTCAAGGATGAAATCATTCCGGTGCCGATTACCCTGGAAGATGGCAGCAGCGACGAGCATACCGTGGATGAAGGCATCCGCTGGGAAGCAGAACTGGATGCCATCAAGGCGTTGCAGCCGCTGCAGGAAGGGGGCCATATCAGCGCTGCCAATGCCAGCCAGATTACCGACGGCGCTTCGGCGGTGATGATCGCCAGCGAAAAAGCGGTCAAGGAACTGGGCCTGACGCCGCTGGCGCGTATTCACGCCATGGCGGTGGTGGGTTCTGATCCGACCATGGTGCTGGAAGGCCCGATCCCGGCCACCGAGAAAGTACTCAAGCAGGCCGGCATGACCATGGCGGATATCGATCTGTACGAAGTCAACGAAGCGTTCGGCTCCGTGCCGCTGGCCTGGATGAAGGCCCTGGGTGCGGATTACGAAAAACTGAACGTGAACGGTGGCGCCCAGGCGCTGGGCCACCCGCTGGGGGCCACCGGTTCCAAGCTGATGGGCACATTGGTGTATGAGCTGAAACGCCGTGGCGGCAAGTACGGTTTGCTGGCCATCTGCGAAGGCCTGGGCACCGCTAACGCGACCATTATCGAAGTGTTGTAATAGCAGCAAAAGAATGAAAGCCGAGCTGACCACGGCTGCCATTCCATGAAAAAGCCGGCCCGAATTGTTCGGGCCGGCTTTTTGTTGGTTCTTCGCGGAGCAGGGTGAATATCACGCGCCTCATTGCCTGATGGGGATTACGGCAGGGCGCTTTCAGCCTCCTCCAGCGCTTCCATGGCTTCCAGTAGCGCCCCTTCCAGTTCGTCGTGCTGTTGCTTCAGGCGGGCCTGGTCTGCCAGCAGGTTGTTCATTTCATCCTTGCGGTTTGCGTCGGTATATAGCGTGTCGTCACCTAACGACGCTTCCACAGCGATTAATTTCTCGCTGCACTGGCCCAGCTGTTTTTCCAGGGTTTCTACCTGTTTTTTCAACGGTCGTAACTGCTGGCGCTGTTGGGCGGCTTGCTGGCGGCGGGCCTTGGCGTCCTGGCCATCGCTGGCTTTCTCTTCTTTCACCGGTTTGCCGTCGCGGCGGTTTTGTTGCAACCAGCGAGCATAGTCGTCCAGGTCGCCATCGAAATGGCTGACGCTGCCGTTGGCCACCAGGAAAAAATCGTCCACGGTGGTTTCCAGCAAATGCCTGTCGTGGGAGACCAGCACCACGGCCCCTTCGAAGGCTTGCAGGGCCAGGGTCAGCGCTTCGCGCATGTCCAGGTCCAGGTGGTTGGCGGGCTCATCGAGTAACAACAGGGCAGGCTTTTGCTGGACGATCATGGCCAGCGCCAGGCGGGCTTTCTCGCCGCCGGAAAAACGCCCGATGGGGGCAAACACATCATTGCCCTGAAAGCCGAAGCGGCCCAGTTCGCTGCGCAATTGCGATTCGCTCCATTGCGGATAGAACCGTGACAGCATCTGGTAGGGGGTGTCGTTGGCGTCCAGGCGATCCACCTGTTGCTGGTGGAAGTAACCGATTTTCAGATCATCGTTTTTTTCAAAGTGGCCGCCCAAGGCGGGCAGTTCGCCCACCAGGGTGCGCACCAGGGTGGATTTGCCTGCGCCATTGGGGCCGAGCAGGCCGATGCGGGTTTCCGGACGCAGGCTCAGGTTGACTTGGTCCAGGATCACCGTATCGACGCCGTTATTGCGATAGCCGCATTGCGCCGCGTCCAGGTTCTCCANGGGGTTGGGCAGTTTTTCCGGGCTGTGAAAATCAAAACTGAAGCCGGAATCCACATGGGCGGGGGCAATCAGTTCCAGTTTTTCCAGCGCCTTTACCCGGCTCTGGGCCTGCTTGGCCTTGCTGGCTTTTGCCTTGAAGCGGGTAATGAATTTTTGCAGGTGGGCGACCTGGGTTTGCTGCTTGTCGTGCATCTTCTGTTGCAGGGCCAGCTTTTCGGCGCGCTCGCGTTCGAAGTCGGAGTAGCCGCCGGTGTACTGCTTCAGGCTGTTATGTTCGATGTGCAGAATCTGGGTGACGATGGCATCCAGGAACGCCCGGTCATGGGAGATCACCAACAACGCTCCGGGCTGCTGAATCAGATAACTCTGCAGCCACAGAATGGCATCCAGATCCAGGTGGTTGGTGGGCTCATCGAGAAGCAACAGGTCCGCGTCGCTCATCAGTACCTGGGCCAGATTCAGGCGCATGCGCCAGCCACCGGAAAAGCTGGAGACCGGCTGCCGTTGCTGGGCTTCGCTAAAGCCCAGGCCCGCCAGCAGGACGGCGGCGTTGGCCGGTTGCTGCCAGGCGTGCAGCGCGTCCAGCTCGCCGTGGGTCAGGGCAATGGCGTGGTTGTCGCCGGCCTGTTCGGCGGCCGCCAGTTTGCGCTCGGCGGCGCGCAGGGCATGGTGGCCGTCCAGCACGTAATCGATGGCTGGCTGGTCCAGTGCCGGTACTTCCTGGGCCATCATGGCCAGGCGCCAGTCGGCAGGCAGATTGAGGTTGCCGCCGTCGCTCTCCAGCTCGCCCATGATAAGCTTGAACAGCGAACTTTTACCGCTGCCATTGCGGCCCACCAGCCCCACGCGCCAGCCCTTGTGCAAGACCAGGTTGGCATCTTCCAGCAGCAGGTCGGGGCCGCGACGAAGGTTGATATGTTCGAGAGACAGCATGGTGAGCCTATTTCCAAGACAGTGGCCTGCGTGCAAGTGTAGACGCGCAGGAAACCGGCGCAGTGTAAGCGATGGCCTGTTTAAGCACCAACCCGTCAGCGGACGGTGAATCAGGGGATACCCGTGAGTGATGAGATAAAACCGGATCTGTGGCGTTTCGCGCTGGGCCGTTGGCAGGACAAGGCGTTCGAGAAAACCTGCCTGTATTTGCAGGATGAATATCAGGTGCCGGTGTCGTTGATGCTGTGTGGGCTGTGGCTGGCCGCGCTGGGCAAGCAACCGGATGCCAAGGTGGGCCGGCGGTTGGCGGAACTGGCCGGGCAGTTCGAGTCGGATTACCTGCGACCTCTGCGGGCGGTGCGCCGAAAGGCCGGGCAGGATGAGCGGTTGCCCGAATTCAAGCGGCAACTCCAGCAGGTGGAGCTGGAAGGCGAGCGCTGGTTGTTGACCTCTCTGCCGATGCTCTGCGATACCTTGCTGCCGGCCGGCAAACCGGTGGACCCGATGGGCTGGTTGCTGGTGCTGGTCCCGGAAACGGCGCAGTGCGAAGGGTTGCAGAAATCGCTCAATGAGTTGGTTGCGCTCTAGGCATTGCCGCTACTCCCGTCCCGTTCCAGAAAGCCTGTTGAGCCCTGGAGCGCCTGATTGTCCTGCCGCCGATTCCGCGTTGACACTCGGTTCGCACCTCAAGCGGTGTTCCTGCAGAAATCGCGTGTTACCACTTTCAACTTTGAACTTTCCCCCCGCCGCTGCCATTCTTCCTGTCCACGTTTTATTCGGACCATCCCATGAGCACCGACCTGGATTTCGATCGCGACCACCTCTGGCATCCTTATACGTCTACCTCGAAACCGTTGCCCACCTTTCCTGTGGCCAGTGCGTCCGGGGTGAGGCTGACACTGGATGACGGGCGTGAACTCGTCGATGGCATGTCGTCCTGGTGGGCAGCCGTGCATGGCTATAACCACCCGGTGCTGAACCAGGCGGCAAAAGACCAGATTGATCGTATGGCCCATGTGATGTTCGGCGGGCTGACCCACGAACCGGCGGTGGAGCTGGGCAAGAAGCTGGTGGCGCTGACCCCCGATCCATTGGAGAAAGTGTTTCTGGCCGACAGCGGCTCGGTGGCCGTGGAAGTGGCGATCAAGATGGCGCTGCAGTACTGGCTGAGCCAGGGGTACACCGGCAAGGACAAACTGCTGGCCCTGCGCAACGGTTATCACGGCGATACGTTTGGCGCCATGGCGGCCTGTGATCCGGTCAACGGCATGCATTCGCTGTTCAGTGGCGTGCTGGCCAAACATTATTTTGCTGAGGCACCGCAGTGCCCCTATGACAGTGATTTCGATACGGCGGATCTGGATTCCATCCAGCAGATGCTGGCGGCCCATCACCAGGAGATCGCCGCCGTGATTTTGGAGCCGGTGGTGCAGGGCGCTGGCGGCATGCGTATTTATCATCCCACCTACCTGAAAGCGGTGCGGGCCCTGTGTGACGAGTACGGTGTGTTGCTGATCTTAGATGAAATCGCCACGGGCTTTGGTCGCACCGGCAAGTTGTTTGCGCTGGAGCATGCGGATGTGTGCCCGGATATCCTGTGCCTGGGCAAGGCGATTACCGGGGGCTATATGACTCTGGCGGCCACGTTGTGTACCGGTCAGGTAGCCGCGGGTATTTGTGAGGGGGAGGCCGGGGTGCTGATGCACGGGCCGACTTTTATGGGTAACCCGCTGGCCTGCGCCGTGGCCAACGCCAGCATCCAGTTACTGCTGGAGTCCGGCTGGCAGCAAAAAGTGGCCGCCATCGAGAGTCAGCTCAAGGAGGAATTGCTGCCGTTGAAGACGCTGCCTGCGGTGGCCGATACCCGGGTGCTGGGCGCCATCGGAGTGATGGAAATGAAAGAACCGGTGGCCATGGAGCAGGTGCAGGCGCGTTTTGTGGAGCTGGGCGTATGGATTCGTCCGTTCGGCAAGCTGGTCTACATCATGCCGCCGTTCGTGATCGAGCCGGAGGATTTAAGCAAGCTCACTGGGGCCATGCGGGATTTGGCAGAGGGCAGTTGACGTTAAGACCTAACTTTCTACAAACCCGCTGTAGGCGTTCCCTTCCAGGGGACGAACCTCGCGAAGCGAGGCTACAAGAGCTTTCACCTGCCGCACTGTCATGAGTCGATCTAGAACCTGATCGCCCTGCGGGCAATTCCGCGTTTACACGCGGTTCGTCCCCTGGAAGGGAACTCTACAGGTGGGTTAACGAAACCCCGGCATGGTCTGTATTAAATGCCGCTGTACCTCCAGCCATTCGCCGATTAGCCGCCAGTGTTGCTGGTCTTCAAGGTGGCGGGAGACGGCGGCATCCATGATGCCTTCGCCCTGGCTCATGGCTTGCACATAAAGCTGCGTGTCGCGCAGGGTGACCAGATAGGGAATTTTCAGGCTGGCAAGAAACTGGCGCAGGGCTTCGTACATTTTTGTGCGGGTGCGTGCCCGGTTGGCGATCACTGCCAGCCGTCGGGGGCGCCGGCGGTAGCTGGGGGTGAGCATCACGCTTTGCAGAAACCGGGTGGTGGCGCGGATATCAATGGGGCTGGGCAGCACAGGAACCAGCACCACCTGGGAGAGTCGCATCAGATGATCCAACTGATGCGGATCAAGCCCGGCGGGAGAGTCGATGATGACCAGATTGCCTGCCTGATCCAGACGTTGCTGCAGGCGGCCCAGGGAAACCGGTTCACCGGCAGGCCAGCTCAGACCTTGAATAGTGGCGGAGTGGCGCATCTTCAGCCATTGGGTGGCGGACTGCTGCGGGTCCAGATCCATCAGACATACCGGGCGCCCCAAGGCTTCGAAATAGCAAGCCAGGTTGGTGGCGATGGTGGTTTTGCCGCAACCCCCTTTGCTGTTTGCGACCAGAATCACCAAACGCGAAGCGTGGGACCTGTGCTGGGAGCCGATCCCCGTGGATGGGCTATTCTGTGCGCTGTTCATACCGTTTCTTTATGGTTATTTCGTATGATTCTACCTGCCCCTAATGCCGGTGCGGTGACTGTCGGAAGAAAGGGTGATTGTGCTCACAAATTCAACACTACCGCAAAAGTGGCATAAGTGATGTAAATTGTGATGTTATTTTGCTCCCATGGGGAACTCGATCCCGTGAAGGGGCTCTACAGGGGAATCCGGCGTTATGCGTTTTTTGCTCATTATTGTGGTGCTGCTGCTGGCAGTGCTGGCGGCCTTGTTTATTGTGCCGCTGGGTGGTGGCAAGCCATTGCTAAACTGGCAGCATGTGGAACAGAACTGGCAACAGCCGGAAAAGCTGTTTGACGGGAGCCTGTCTCCCTGGCTGGAAAAAAAGGGGGACACGGAGCTGTATCGCTGGCGTGACCCCGATGGAAACTGGCAGTATGGCCAGATTCCGCCGCCGGGTGTATCGGCGGAACCCATTACGGTAAAAGCTCCGGACACCATCAGCGCGGAAGAGATGCGCGGTGGCAAGGGGCTGGAAGAGACACAACAGAAACAATAACAGTTGGCCAATTGGAGGCAGAATGAAGAAATTGGGAATCGTGCTGGCAGGAACGGTCTTGCTGGCCGCTTGTGGTCAGGACAACGCAGAAGTGAAAACGGATGACCAGAAGGCGTCCTATGCACTGGGTTTCCGCAGTGCCGAGCAGATGCGCAGCCTGGAAAACCTGGATCTGGATGCCATGGTTGCAGGCCTGCGTGATGGCTTCGACGAGAAGGGCGAGTCCCGTCTGGGTGATGAAGATCTGGATCAGCTGATCCGTGATTTCCAGGGCCGTATGATGGCCGCCCAGCAGAAAAAGGTTGAAGAAGAAGCTGGCAAGAACCTGGAAGCCAGCGAAAAATTCCTGGCGGACAATGCTGAACGTGACGGCGTGACCGTTACCGACAGCGGCATGCAGTACGAAGTGCTGGCCTCCGGTGAAGAAGGAGCGGCATCTCCGACTCTGGAAGACACCGTGGAAGTTCACTACCACGGCACGCTGCCCGACGGCACTGTGTTCGACAGCTCCGTAGAGCGTGATCAGCCTGCGACCTTCGGCCTGCAGCAGATCATTCCGGGTTGGCAGGAAGCGCTGCCGATGATGAAGGAAGGCGACAAGTGGAAAATCGTCCTGCCGCCGTCACTGGCCTACGGCGAGCAAGGTGCGGGTGGCGACATTGGCCCGAACCAGGTGCTGATTTTCGAAATCGAGCTGCTGGATGTGAAAGGCAGTGGTGATGAGGCGCAAGGCGAAGAATAATCGCTGTTGCTGTTTTATCCGCAAAAGAGGGCGCCTTTGTGCGCCCTCTTTTTGTGCGGATCTGCGGCTGCAACCGCCCTTTGCCAGCCGCATTCCGGGTTATTGTAATCTGGTTGACACCGCGCGAAATAGCGCCAGAGCGTCAGCCTTGCTTGACATGCCGTATTCAGGAGACACGCTAGTCATCACAATGACCAGATTTTCGGCCGGATTCACATAGAGATACTGGCCTCCAAAGCCCACCCCCATGATTTCCTCGCCGTTACCCGCCGGCAGCCACCATTGATGGCTGTACCCGAACAAGGGCTGTTTCTCCAGCGTTTCCAATGCCGCATTATCGGGAGAGAAGCTATCGGACAGCCACTGCGGTGATATGACCTGCATTTCCGCCACTTTGCCGTCGTGAGTCAGCATTAATCCCAAGCGTCCCAAATCACGCAGGCGGGCATTCATGCCCATCCAGCCCTGCTCAATCGGTTCGGCATCTTTGGCCTGATCCGTCAGCCAGTACGCCGGACTCTTGGCGCCGATCTTCGACCACAGATTTGTCTCGGCAAATTCTGCCGCCGTCATGCCCGATGCCTTCTCCACCAACATGGTCAGAACCTGGGTATTGGTATTAATGTATTCCCACTTCTCGCCGTGTTCCACGCCCTTCTTTTTGAGCGCCGTGCCGGGATAGGGGCGAAGGCTGGCGCCGCAGGCAAAACTGGCCCCCGCCGCCGGACGGATATCCCTGCCCTCACCGGCGGCATCAGGGGATTGCCCCTTGAAATATACGGCCGTCGACATGTTCAACAGGTCGCGTATGGACGCTCCCTGGAAGCCGCTTTCTTTAAGCTCGGGCAGGTACTCGGTGATCGGCTGGTCGATATCGTCAATCATTCCCTGATCCACCGCGATGCCCACCAGCAGCGAAACAACGGATTTAGACATGGAATTAATCAGAAAGACAGATGAGCGATCGGCGCCCAGGCGGTAAGTTTCCTCGCGGATTTCGCCGTCCTTGATGACGAGAAAGCCGCTCACCTTCCGGGATGCGAAGTAATCCTCCTGCGATGCGCTCTGTCCCTTGAGGGAAAAACTCACCGGTGGGAGGGGCTGTCCCTCCGGTAGTTCAATCACAGTATTACCGGGTGCCAGTTTGGTAGCGGAAAAACGCTGGTAGGCAGACCGGAAATGCTGGGCTGCATCAGGCGTTTTCGTGGAGAAGTAGCGGGCAACTTCGCCTATTTCCTTGCGGCCACATACCTCAGCGGTGCTTGCTGCATGACCGGCGACCGGCAACACGCTGCCTGTCATGCTAAGCGCCAAGATCACCGTGCCTGTTACCTGCTTCCGGGTTCTTGATACTGACCATTTCATCGTTTTGACTCCCTTCTTGTTGTTGGGGAACCGCTGAGCGGCTTCTTTCGTTGTCTGTCATAGCTGCTTTCAGTGGCGAAATAATCCAGCATGATCTCTGCCACCTTGTCCGGGCGCTCGGAGGTTAAGGCATGCCCCGTCTCGGGCAATTCCACATAGGTTACCTGCGCACCCAACTCTTCCTTGATCGGGCGGCCAGCTAGGTGTGGCGGAGCAATGAAATCCTGTGCCGGTTGAATCAAAAGAAAGGGCTTCCCGCCCGCGTTTTTGAAAATATCGCCGTCAATACTCCTGGCGGCATGGACCTGTGCCATCGCCAGTTTCGGATACCAGCCTGTCAACCAGGCATCCGGCGAATTGCCTTCGGCGAAGAACGCACACTGAATCGCCGCACGGCGTTTCTCTGTACCTTCCGTCGGCGTAATAGAGCCTCGCAGGCAGGCTTTTTGTTCGGCGCTCATTTCGAAGTTACCGCCCGCCGCCAGCAGAACCAGCTTGTCGATCCGTTCCGGGTACAGCGTCGCGAAGGTTCGGGACAACCTGTTGCCAAAAGCATGACCAATCATGTGCACTTTCTTGATGTTGAATGCGTCCAGGCTGAGCCGTACATCGTCAACCAGCATTTCCATGGAAACCTGACCGGGTGTCAGCTCGCCCTTGCTTTCACCAACACCTCTTGGCTCTATCAGAATGACCTGGTACCCGGCTTCAACCAGTCGCGTGACCAGCGTGGATTGGTACTGTTCTGTGTAATCAGCTACCCCCCGCCCCAGGGATGGGATGATCGTGACATAGTCACCCTGACTTGCGTCTTGGCGGTACAAACGGACGGCGTTGGTTGTGTTGCCGTGTGTGATAAGTCGCTCCGCAGCGAGATAATCTTTTGCCTGCTGTTTCGTGGCCAGGGCCAGAGCGGGCAGCAGAAGTGATAAGAGAAACGTGATCAGCAATGGAACTTGCCGAAGTGACCGTGATGTCATATTTGTTATTCCTATGCTAATAAAATGCATAAATGTTATGAGGAGGAATAGGTATATCAGGGCCAAGGGAAAATCTATAATGCATTATAGGTAGTGAGGAATAACTAAGTGTTATAAACATGATAAGTACAAAGCAGCTCTCTCATCTGAAAGCCGTGCTTGATTACGGCACGATACACGCCGCGTCACAGGCCTTGCATATCACGCAGCCTGCACTGACGCGCAGCCTGGCCAACCTCGAAAGCCAGTTGGGCACGCCCCTTTTCTTGCGCTCCAAATCCGGTATGACGCCGACAGAGTTCTGTCTGCAGATTCGGCATCGAGCAGAAACCGTACTATCCACTCTCAGCGATTTGAAAAGAGAGGCGGAGATTCAGCAGAGCGTTGCCACTGGTGAGCTTCGGCTGGCATTCGGGCAAGCAATAAAATCCAGCGTTCTCAGGCGTACGCTTTCAAAGATGCTCCTGGAAGCGCCAGATGTCAGCCTGACCATCAGTGAAGGTACGCCAGAAGAGTTGCATCGTCGCCTGGTCAACCGCCAAGTGGATATGCTCTTCATGGGCGCTGAGAGCATCCAGGATACAACGGGGATCCGGCAGGAACTGATAACCTCTCTTCCTCTACGCGCATTCGCCAGGCCGGACCACCCTCTGTCCGGTGAGAAAGATATTTCCGTAGAACAGCTAAGCCGGTATCCTCTGGTCGCGCCACAGGTTCTGTCATCAGGGCACCGCCTGCGCAGCATGTTGCGTGCCAGGGAAAATGCCCTGGGCCTGACGCCCGGTGTTATCTGTAGTGACTACGAGGCCACCAGGAAGCTTCTGCTGGAAACAGATGCTTGGGCGATTGCCCCGGAAATTCAGTACCAAACCGAACTTAGCGAGAATGTACTGTTGTCACTGGACATCCCTTCACTGAATTACGCCATTCAACTGGCTGTGGTTGAGCCGAAGGACCAGCCGCGAACGGCCGCATCTGAACGTTTCCTTCGGATCTGCCGTAGTCATTTCTGTCCGCCGGACAATGCGTGATGCACCTTTTTTATTCCAATATACCTATTAAGCATTATATTCCAGGGTCCTCGCTGTCTTAGCATGCCGTCAATACCCTCCCCGCAGTCAGCTGCGGTGGGGAAACCAAAATAAGAAAAGACGGCCGAACAATGAAGATGCGATTTCCTTGCAGAGCCCCCGAAAAGATTGTCCTGTCTGCCGCCCTGGCGACCAGTTTTGCCACAGCGACCGCCATGGCCACAGAGAGGCAAGCGGTTAACAATGATATGGACGTGAAGGTTTCCGGCAGCCTTATCGCTGGCGCAATCTGGACGGCGGAGAATGCCAATCCGGACTATATTTTTCGGCGCAACGCCCAGGTCGTAGGCAAAAGTGACTTGTCCATGTACAACCCGAAGGGCGGGCGCAATGGTGATGATGGCCGACTTAATTACACCGGCAAGGAGCTGGCCTCCACACCCGTGATCCTTAATGCCAAGCTGGAGGCCCGTTTCCGGAACTATAAAGCAGTTGTTGCCGGCAAAGCCTGGTATGACCATCACCAACTTCATCACGATGTCCCTTTTGGCTCTCTCGCTAACGGCTATCAGGCCAATGTCCCTTTGGATGACAGCCAATACAACCGGCTGGCTCGATTCAACGGTCTGGCTTTTACTGAAGCTTACCTTGAAGGGAAGTTCTCTCCTTTCCAGAAAGATCTGACGATTCGCGCAGGTGAGCAATATTTCAAATGGGGTGAAAGTCTTTTCTTTATCAACGGCGTCAATGTGATCAATCCTTTTTTCACGCCCGCCATCCGACTCTCCGGTGATTCGAAGAGGCTGACAACCAACGCCATCAGCGCCTCGTTTTCTGTCACTCCCGCGACGGCTATGACTATGTTCTATCAGCTGGCCTGGGAGGATACCGTCGTGGCTCCCTGTGGTACGGCGTTCAGTTCACGGGACTTTATCGCAGACGGTTGCAACGGTGCCAGACCGGTTGGCCCCAACGACCGCGTCGCCTATGAAAGCGGGCTTTTCATCGAACGCGGCAATAATATTGATGCAAGGGATGGTGGGCAATTCGGTTTTTCCCTGAGTCATGATCTGGGCAACACCACGCTTTCTGCCTACCTCATCAATATCCACTCTCGTCGCCCCTATACTAGCGTGATAACCGACAGCTACTCACAACCTGACGACAGCGGTATTGCGCCAGGCTGGCGCCCACCCAGTGACTCCAGCGCCGATGCCGACAAGAATGCCCAATATGTCCTTGAGTACCCGGAAGACCAGCAAATTTACGGGGTCAGCTTCAAGAGCCTGGCAGGGCAGGCCACAAGATTGTTCGGCGAATATTCATACCGCCCCAATCAGCCCGTGCAACTGGCCACTGCCGACCTGATTGCCGCCTTTGCCAATGATCCGGCCTATCTGGCCAGCGTCATCGGTGAGGACCTGACATTGGGGCAGGATTCGATCAATGCAGCTCCCGGTAGCGTGTATCAGGGCTATGACCGTCGCAAGGTCTCCCAATTGACATTGGGCGTGATCCAACCCGTTCCGGGTGTTCTGGGCTCAAAAGCACTTGTGGTGGCTACCGAGGCCGGAGCCAAGTACATCCACGACCTGCCTTCACAAAGCGAACGCCGCTACAGCCGCACAGACCTGTACGGTTCGGACCTGGCCAGTGGCAATGCTGTCGGCTGTCAGGTCGCAGGGCAGCCGGACAGAGGCAGCACCGGCTGTTCCAAGGATGGATACGCTTCCCAGTTCTCCTGGGGCTACCGTTTGCGCAGCCAGTTGATCTATCCCAATGTGGTCGGCGCGTTTACCCTTAAGCCTTTCGTTCTATTCGGCCAGGATGTGAAAGGTTGGTCCTACGATGCCAATTTTTCTGAGGGCCGCTTGATCGGTGGTGCGGGCATTAGTGCCGAATACGGGCAGCGTCTCACTACTGATCTGCGCTGGATAAGCACGGGGAATGACCCTTTTTCGGCCACCGACAGGGACTTTATTTCCGCCAGTATTGCCCTGAATTTCTAACACCCCGGATCACGATGAAAAGGCGCTTGCGATACCGGCGCCGGGAAAGCGATGAGTCGGTTGCCTCGTTCGGCCAGCTCGCGAAGTGTGGAGGCAATGTACGCTAAATAGCGTGTACGGCCGTGTCGGTGAGCGATGATCTTAAGGAACCTCTGAATAACTCCTTGCGTGCTCAGTCTTTCAGGCTGGTTCGCCCCCTAGGCCAAGGTAAAGAGGGGCGCGATTTTGAAGGTGTCCCCTCAAGGGGGATCGAGATATGCCCATCCATCGGCTCTTTACCTTCGAAGGAAGCGTAACAACGAGAGCGGGCCAGCCTGGAAGACCTGAAGCACCATGGCGGGCATAAAAGCGCGGTGGAGTGCGCATCTGCTGCGCCTTGCCTCTAGGAAAGGGGCCCACCCTTACCGTCGAGACAAGACACAACAGCTGCACGCTCCAGGTCACGCTGAGCATGCAAGGAGTTATTCAGAGGTTCCTTAATGCGTCGCCTGCTGCCGCGGCGGTTCTTGCTGGTGGATGCTGAGAATCAGCTGGTCTTCCAGGGCAAAGCGTTCTTCCAGGGTTTCCATCAGTGCACTGATGCGCTGGGGTAGCACACTGCGTTGGGCCAGGCATTGGTTCGGGTGTTCGAAGTCTTCATTGAAAGCCAGGGCGGCATCGGTGGAGCTGTCCAGCTTCTGCATAATCTGCCGGGTCAGTGCCGGGTTCTCCCGGTGAAAGTGGCGGGCTTCGTTAACCAGTTCCCGATATACCTCGAAATAGCCGGCACTGATGTAGTCCATCAGCAGCTGACAGAATCGCTGTACCTGCCGGTGCATGGGTTGCGGGTTATCGTAAGGCTGGGGAGTGGAAAGGCCTTTCAGGCCCTGCATGGTGCACAGCAGAACAATCAGCTGTTGGCGTTCATCCAGCCAGGCCTGAACCAGGGCTTCGATACGTTGCCATTGAGCCAGTGCTGCAGATGTGGAACTCGCCATTGTATTCCCTCCTTAGTGAATGGCTGAGACTGCCTTGGGCCGGGGGTACGAACGGTGCCGTACGAGCGGACGTCTGATTCTTCAGCAGGGCTATCGAGACTAGGATGGAGGGTGATGGCGGCGCAATGGGCAGAAAGTGACCTTTTTGCGGAGTAGCCACAAACAGTGGAAAAAACAGCGCGGCGTCAGCCACTTGCTGATAAAGACGGATTTTTTATAAGGCAGGGGCTTTTAGTGCTTTGTAACGGCGGATAGGAATGCCTGATGCCTAGTGCTTGACGCCAGACGGCTGTGCAAACCGGGCCGGGTTGTGGTCGCACCACCGGTTTGCTTTGGGGGTGTAATGTCAGGCATCAGGCTTCTTGCGTCCTGCAAAACGAGCAATGCCGCCCCTCCGGTCGAGCTGGCACAGCGGTAATGCTTCAGGTTAATCCGCGTTAGCCGAGATGCTGCGCCACCCAGGGCCACAGCCAGGGGAGTGCCAGTGCGGTGACCAGGCCACACAGGCCTAGCGCCAGGCCTGCAAAGGCGCCGGCTTTTTCGCCGTATTCGAAAGCCCGTGCGGTGCCGATGGCATGGGCCACCAGCCCCAGCGCAAAGCCTTTTACCCGATGATCGCTGACCTTGAGCAGCCGGAAGATGGGCCCGGCGGAGAGCGCGCCGACAATGCCGGTGATGGCCACGGCACCGGCGGCCAGCGATACATAGCCGCCGGTGGATTTCACCACTTCAACGGCAATTGGTGTGGTGATGGATTTGGGGGCCAGCGAGCCCACGACTTCGGCGGGCGCACCCAGCCACCAGGCCAGTCCCACCGCGATGGCGGCAGAGATGAAGGCGCCGAGAATGGTGGCGATGACAATGGGGGTAAGCACGCTGCGCACGGTGTGCAGTTGCCGGTATAGCGGCCAGGCCAGGGCAACGGTGGCCGGGCCCAGCAAAAAGGCAATGATCTGGGTCTGGTCGCGGTATTCCTCGTAGTCCACATTCACCAGCGGCAACACGATAATCACCGGGATGGAGGCCACCAGAAACGGGTGAAAGACGGGCAGGCTGTTGCTGCGGCCGTAGATCCAGAGGGCGAAACGGTAGCTGGCCAGCGTCAGTAGCACACCAAACAGGGGGGTGTGTACCAGGCC
>NZ_LWEZ01000785.1:0-541 GCF_001634945.1 Alcanivorax sp. HI0044 | reverse complement strand
CTCCAGGTTAAGGGCCATGCCGTAGATGCCGCCCTCAAACTCGATCATCTCGCCGAACATCACGTCGGCCAGACCATGAATGCGCACAATACCATCAGATACGGAAACCACCGTACCTTCGTTGCGTGCTTCGGTGGAGGTATCAAGTTTCGCAATGCGCGACTTGATAATCTCGCTGATTTCGGACGGGTTGAGTTGCTGCATCTCTAATCCCTCAAACTCAAGAGTTCAGTTGCTCTGCCAGACGGTTAAGTCGGCCGCGCACACTGCCATCAATTACGGTATCGCCGGCTCGCACCAGCACGCCCCCAATCAGGGATTGGTCGACGGAAGTTGTGACATTCACTTCCGTACCAAGGCGTTTCTTAAGCGCTGCTACCAGCTTGTCGGTAGCGGCATCGTCCAACTCGAATGCAGAGATCATCTCCACATCGGTGAACTGCTGCTGTTCGGCCAGAAGCTCGTGGAACAGTTGCAGGATGATCGGCAAAAGCGGCAGACGCTTGTTCTGCGTCAGTTGTGCAACAAAGTTGCGAGCGCT
>NZ_LWEZ01000784.1:0-298 GCF_001634945.1 Alcanivorax sp. HI0044 | reverse complement strand
CTACACATAGCTACGTTGTCGTTAACACCCAACGAATAAAGCTGTATATCGACCATGTCCACGCCACTTGATTGCTCAGATCGACCTTCGGTACCGGATACGGTTTCCGTTGACACAAGTCGTCATCGAGACTATTGGAGATAGCAATTCTTGCAGTGCTTCAGATTAAAGACTTCAGTTCGATATTCGGATTAGACAACACTTCAGCGCTGACACTCTTGCGCAGTTTAACCAACTGTTTACCCACCATGAATGCAACTGGAAAATTGACTGCATCAACAGCAATAACATGACCAAG
>NZ_LWEZ01000783.1:0-387 GCF_001634945.1 Alcanivorax sp. HI0044 | reverse complement strand
CTGTTCCCGGATATCGTTCTGGGGCGGCTATCGATCTGGGATGCGGCATCATCGACGGAATCGTTGTTATTCACGTTCTGGGGAACAGTGATTACGCTACCAATGATTCTTGGCTATACGTTTTTTATCTACCGGGTCTTCCGTGGTAAAGCCACAGACCTGAGTTATGAATAATAAAGGGCGCCTGTTGGCGCCCTTTATTATGGTGCCGTTACGCCAGCAGTTTCAGTAAGGCTCTTGCCCCTGCTTCTGAGGAGGCAGGGTTTTGTCCCGTCACCAAATTGCCATCGGTGACTACATGGCTGGCCCAGTCATCGCCTTTTTCATAGATACCACCATTGGCCTTGAGCATGTCTTCGACCAGAAAGGGAACGATATCGGTGAGCT
>NZ_LWEZ01000782.1:0-394 GCF_001634945.1 Alcanivorax sp. HI0044 | reverse complement strand
GCCAGAGCTCTTCAGACACGCACCCGCCTTGATTTCCTTGATGTATTGCTCGCTGTCATCGCCCTGCCACAAGAACACAAAGGCACAACCGAGCCAGCCATTCTACCCCTACAGAAGCCCACCTATCCACAGGGGAGCCGGCTTTTTTTAATCGCCTTTTCCTGTGGATAACTAGGCTCATAACCCTGTTGGCGGACCACAGGACAACCCGGTGGATAACCGGAGGCACAACTTATACCCACATTTAATGACAGCTCACCCACACATAACCCCCAGTACTTACACACAGTGATACGCAAGTTATCATCAAAACAAATACCTGAAATATATGACATTTTCAGACTTACCCACAAAAAGCAGGTGCCCCTATAATCACCACTACAATCAATAAATA
>NZ_LWEZ01000781.1:0-355 GCF_001634945.1 Alcanivorax sp. HI0044 | reverse complement strand
GTAATGACCACCGGCAGCAGCGCCCGGGCGGCCGCGCAATGCCTTCTTGACCACGGCGCAGCCGATGTGCGCGTGTGGACCCTGGCTCGTACACTGGGCCACCGTCGCGACTAAACGCGCAATCGTTATCCGGAACCAGCCGGCAAGACTGAGCATGCAAGGAGTTTTTCAGCAGGCGGCTAGGCCCCATAGCCACCTTTAGGCATAATAACGGCTTGTTCACGGAGGGAATCACATGACAAGAATAATAATCGCACTGACCTTGCTGATACTGGGCTGCTCCAGTGTTCAGGCCGAAGACCGTTATAGCGGCGTCACCCTGATGCGCGGCACCGTGGTGTCCGTTGGCCGGGTC
>NZ_LWEZ01000780.1:0-414 GCF_001634945.1 Alcanivorax sp. HI0044 | reverse complement strand
ATACTGCCAAGGGCCATAATTATTGCTGGCATGGGAAATCAGGGCAGGAAAGCCATAGGTGTGCACCCAGGCGTCCACTAGATGATCCGCTGCAGCCTTACTCGCCGCATAGGGTGAGCCGGGATGCCAGGGATCACCTTCCTGTGCTGCCGCCCCTTTAGGCCCTAAGTCACCGTACACCTCATCAGTGGATACTTGCAGAAAACGAAACGGGCGCGAACCAGCTCGCACTTGAAGCCAGCTGCGGCAAGCTTCGAGCAAGGTCAGGGTGCCCTGGATATTAGTGCGCGAGAACTCCATAGGGGCTGTGATGGAACGGTCCACATGGGATTCCGCTGCAAAGTTGATCAATGCACAAGGCTGGTGTTCCTCCAGCAATTTCGACACCAAATCAGCATTGTTTATGTCACCTTT
>NZ_LWEZ01000779.1:0-352 GCF_001634945.1 Alcanivorax sp. HI0044 | reverse complement strand
GCGTGCCGGCTTTGAGGTTCGCGACGTACACCCGACTCATTACGGTCGTGTATGTCCGATCGAGACCCCTGAAGGTCCGAACATCGGTCTGATCAACTCCCTGGCCACCTATGCCCGCGCCAACGAGTATGGTTTCCTCGAGTCTCCGTACCTGAAGGTTATCGACGGCAAGGTCAGCGAAGAAATCGAATATCTGTCCGCGATTGAAGAAGCCGAGTGCGTGATTGCGCAGGTAGACGCGAAAATGACTGAGGACGGCGGTTTCGAAGAAGACTTCGTTACTGTGCGTCACCGTTACGAATTTACCGTGATGGAACGTGACACCATTACCCATATGGATGTCTCTCCCCGT
>NZ_LWEZ01000778.1:0-293 GCF_001634945.1 Alcanivorax sp. HI0044 | reverse complement strand
AAGCGGGCCGGCAACTGGCGACCACTGACAGGAAAGTTATCCACCGCACGCTGAGTCTGAGCGCCCCAGCGGGCCGTGACAGGGACCTGAATATCGCCGAGGGAATCGGTTTCGGTGCGGGTGTCGTGGGTTGCCATGGCCAGCCTCCTGCCTGAGAAAAATAACACTGTGCATCATCATGGCATGCCAACAGCCACGTTGCATTTCAAGGCTGTGGAAAACGGGAGTCGTCCTTTAGAGTCAAACTTGCCCACACGGGTATTAATCACAGCAGGGCTACCGGCTAATGCTAT
>NZ_LWEZ01000777.1:0-392 GCF_001634945.1 Alcanivorax sp. HI0044 | reverse complement strand
AGGGGCGGCCGGACGCGGCTATTTGGCGCGATCCGGCGCGCATAGCATCGGTAGATGGTCCGGCAATTGCAAGTCCGTGGCGGTGCCGCAATGAAAAGACCCCCTGAGCGGTACAAGAAGATAGACAGCGGTCATTTCACTCCGTTCATCGGTCATTTTCGGTAAAACGGCGCCAAGACATATTTTGAGACGGTTGCTATTCGTATGCTCTCACTTCGCTTTGCTACTATCAGCGCTTACATGACAGGGTGTCACCGCGCTGAAGATAAAACGTCACAAATAATCCATATACTCAAAATGCGCCGCCCTGGCCTGCATGGAGTAAGACTTTGAGCACTACGACAACACAGAAATCTTCCTATTCTCGCGAGGACCTCCTCGCCTGTGCGCAC
>NZ_LWEZ01000776.1:0-266 GCF_001634945.1 Alcanivorax sp. HI0044 | reverse complement strand
CCCGGCTTTCTTCTCCTTTCTCATCATCATGTCTGTGACGCTTGGCGTCTCGCTTGCGGCGCTCACGCTCTGCACGCTTGTGTTCTTCTTCCCACTCATTCGGGTCGTAGTCATCAAATTGGCGACGACTCATGGTGCCACTCTCTTTCCAACGTTAAAGGATACTTGCCGTTTTGCGGGTGCCACGAATGCAACCTGCCATTGGATATATAGCACTAAAAAGTGGGGTGTAGAAGGGGCAAGGGGCACCATTTATCGGTGCCCCG
>NZ_LWEZ01000775.1:0-4752 GCF_001634945.1 Alcanivorax sp. HI0044 | reverse complement strand
TTTGGTCATCCTGATTATTCAGGACAACCAAACCAGTTTGCCTGACGACCATAGAATGTTGGAACCACCTGATCCCATGCCGAACTCAGAAGTGAAACGACATATCGCCGATGGTAGTGTGGGGCTTCCCCATGTGAGAGTAGGTCATCGTCAGGCTCTTAAACCAAACAAAAAACCCCCGCCACGAAAGTGACGGGGGTTTTTTGTATTCAGGGTTTGGACATCCCTGCTCAACCCCGCGCTATTACATTCAACGCCTCCCTGTAATACGTTTGCCAAAAAGACCCGCCAGACTGCGCTGACGTTCAATGCTGCGGAGTCTTGCCATGTTGTTGTATACAGCTGTTGCTATCCCTTTTGTTGCCTTGTTCATTTATCGGTACCGCAAGCTGATGTATCACTTCCGCGTAGTGGAGTCCGGCAAGCTTTACCGTAGTGGTACTCTGGGGCCGGTTGGGTTACGTATCATGCACCGGGTGCTGAAAATCAACACTATCGTTAATTTGCGCCTGGAGTCTGAGTACA
This sequence comes from Alcanivorax sp. HI0044, assembly GCF_001634945.1. Classification (NCBI taxonomy): domain Bacteria; kingdom Pseudomonadati; phylum Pseudomonadota; class Gammaproteobacteria; order Oceanospirillales; family Alcanivoracaceae; genus Alcanivorax; species Alcanivorax sp. HI0044. The sequence goes on along the minus strand of NZ_LWEZ01000775.1, from coordinate 4,227 downwards.
GCAAGAATGGGTGGTATGCACGGCAAGAGGCATACTGTCGTCGCCATGGGTTGAATCTGGTTAATATTCCAATGGCTCAGGACACTCCGCCAACAGAAGCGCAGATTCTGCAATTAATGGGGGAAATTGACCGCACGGGAAGCCGTTGCCTGGTGCACTGCGAGATGGGGGTTATCCGTACCGGCATGATGGTTGTGGCAGTAGCAACCCGCCGCTACGGGGTAAAGGATCTGGCGGTGTGGGAACACTTTCCCTTGTATGGCCACAAGCTGGATCAACGCCGGCAGAAAGTTCGCGAGTTTGTTCAGCGTTGTGGCGGCTCTCAGCAGGCATCAGCCTAACAGGGGGCTGCGCTCTGGCAGATACAGGCGCAATGCATTCGGAATGGCACGGATGCGAAAGGTGGTACTCTGTATGGGTTCGCCGTCCAGATTCAGGTTCATTGAGGTGGGGGTCTCAATGTGCATCTCACTGAGTCGGGTGCGTACAAAAAGGCCTTCCTGGCTTGGGTCTTGACGGGCCTCGCTGTCGAACAGTTCTTTTACGCCGGCGAGCAAGTCCATGTCGGCGGGCAAGATTGCCACATCGAACAGGCCATTATTAATCAGTGCATCGGGACATAACCGCTGTCCACCACCAGCTTGGCGGCCATTGCCCAGACCCAGGGCGAGGAATTCACCTTCCCATTCGAAGTCTTCACCCTTGAAGTGCCCTTTGGCTGATTCGATTTCCGGGAAGCGGGTTAGCCCGGTGAGCAGGTAGGCTGCACCACCAAGCATCTTTTTTAAATCTTCCGACGTCTGGGTCGTCACTTCTGTACCGAAACCGCCGGTAGCCATGTTGAGGAAATAATGGTCGTTAACCTGTATGACGTCGCAGGGCTGCGGAATATTCTCGAGCAAGGACAGGCTGGCTGCAGGTTCCACAGGGATCTCAGCAGCAGTCGCAAAATCGTTTGCTGTGCCGAGGGGGAGGATTGCCAGTTCCAGATCCTTTTGACCACTCTCCATCAACGCCTGGGTAATGTCGCGTACGGATCCGTCACCGCCCCCGGCAATGATGGTGGTAAAGCCGTTATTCAGCGCTTCGTGCACATAGCGTTTCGCGTCGCCGGCTTCCCAGGTGACTCGAACAGCCAGCTCATGGCCCTGATCACGCCAGTCCATAACCGCATCGCGAACTGCCTGATTAGCGGCTTGTTTGCCGTGGAGGATCAGTAAGGCTTTCTTGCTCATGATGTAAACCCTGTGGTTGGCGGATGCCATAGAGTAAAGCACTGCGCGTGACTGGCGCATGATTTAGGGGGCAAGTTAACAATCCTTGATAATCGCGTAGTGATAATGATTGCTATTAGCTATTGTTGAGATATGGGAATAGTATTTCTCTATAGGGATAGGGTTGGCGATGATAATCGAAAAGGAGGGCATGTTATGGCCAAGACAATCAGTTTTGGAGCAATGCATATTTCGGTGGCGTTTCTGGTCGTCTGGGCGATGACCGGTGACTGGCGTATCGGGGGTTTGACCGCGTTGGTGGAGCCATGCGTGAATACGGTGGCCTATCACTTTCACGAAAAGGTCTGGAAGCGCCACAGGAGTAGTGATGGGGTGAGCGGAACGGTCATGGCTTAGGATAAACTCGGTGTTTACTCTGTGATGACCGTTGGTTAAGCTACCGCAAAGTATACATTGTAAGGGGTATTTGTCAGGTGCAGACAGGAAGCAGTGACATTGATGCGATTCGCCAGGTGGTGAATCAGGTGTTGGAAGTGCATGCCCGCGAAGAAGGGGGGCAACGCTCCCAGGCGCGGGCGGAGATCCTGATCCATTCCATGCAGGTTTTTGCCCAGCGCGGGTTGCAGCGCACGACAGTTCAACACCTGCTGGATGCTTCTGACGTGTCACGCCGTACTTTCTACAAGTACTTCCGCAACAAGATGGATGTGCTGGAAAGCATTTACCGTATTTTTGTGGATAACATGCTGCTGCACTTCCACAAAGAGGTGAAGCAGGCATCGTCTGCCAATGACATCATCCGCAACACTACCAAGGTGTATTTCGATTACCACGTGAGTATGGGGCCGGTGATCAAGCTGATGATGGAAGAGGCTCGCTCTTCTGATTCAGCCCTTGCGCCACACCGTACTCGCGCACAAACCCTGGCATCGGAAGTGCTTGCGGTACAGATTAACCGCTTTACCGGCAAGAACTACGAACCACTGGTTTTTCTGACCATGCTCTGGATGCTGGAAAACTACTCGTTGTACATCTTCGAGGACGGAGGCTTTTCCCAGGAGCGGCTGGACCAGTGTTTGCGCGTGGCGGTGGGGGTGGCTGAATCCCTGGTGCTGGGTGAGGTTACGCCGGGCATGCTGGAGCGCCCGGCGTCGTGAGGTTTCTGTCGGGCCGGGTTACTCCGGCTTGACGAATTTGAGTGTCATTCGGTCGCTCTCCCCGATCGCTTCATAAGTGTCCCGGTCCTTGTCGCCGAGCCTCAGGCTGGGGGGGAGAGTCCAGACCCCGGCAGGATGGTTGGCCTGATCCTTGGGGTTGGCGTTAATTTCCGATTGATCTACCAGTTTGAACCCGGCCTGTTCGGCCTGGGCAATCACATACCCTTCGCTCATGTATCCCGTTTCGATCTGCCTTTCCAGTGGCCGCACTTCCGGTGCGCGATGCTCAACCACGCCGAGAATGCCGCCGGGTTTAAGGGCCTGGTAAAAGCTGGCAAACACGGCTTCGGTCTTGCCGGCCTTGGCCCAGTTATGCACGTTGCGAAAGGTTAGAACGCGGTCTACTGTGCCCGCCGGGGCGATAACGGTGTAGCTGGGAGGGTTGAGCGCGGTGACGCGGACGTGATCGTAGATCTCCGGGTGTTCTGCCAGTTTGGCCTTGAACTGGGTCACGGACCGGCGGTAGAAAGGGATGTCGCTGTCTTCAGGGAAGTGGGCGGCGTAATAAGTGCCAGACTTGTAAAGCCAGGGCGCCAGAATCGACGTGTACCAGCCGCCACCGGGCCATATTTCCACCACAGTCATGTCCTTTTGGACATCGAAGAAATTCAGGGTTGCTACCGGATGGCGGTATTCGTCACGGGCTTTTTCCTGCGGGGTGCGGTGGGGGGCATCGGTCAGCTGACTCAGTGTTCCTGCGTGAATCAGGGTGGTGGAAAGCAACGCGGTGAAGATAACCATAAGGCGCATGATCTCGACTCTTCCTATCTGAGGCCGCGGATCAACACCTTCATGTAGTCTGCGGCTTGTTGTTCCAGGCTGCCCTCTCCTGTGAGGGCCCATGTATACGTGGTTCCGGTGACAAGGTTTACCATCATCAGAATCGTATCGCGAGTGGGAAGGGCAACGAAATAGCCGTCTTTGCGCAGCTCATTGAAAAACGCGTCAGCCAGCGGGAGGTTTTGTTCCATCAGGGCCAGGTACTGGCGCTGGATGTCGCCCATGAAATCACCTGCCTCCTGAATCAGTACCCGGGAAAAATCCTGATTCTGTTCCAGGTAGCGTGCCACTGCACGGCACAGGCTTTCGAGGCGCTCCAGTGGGGGCGAGACGCTGATCAGTTCGGAGAGGATCAGGTCGCGTATGGTATTCAGGTTTTCCTTCACAATGGTTAGCAGCAAGGCTTCCTTGGAAGGAAAGAATTTATAGATGGTGGCCTTGCCCACGCCGGCCCGCTCGGCGATGGTTTTCACCTCTGCACTGCGGAAGCCTTCGCTGGCGAAGACTTCCTGGGCGCAGGTGAGTATGCGGGCGCGGCGGGGATCATCCATGATGGCCGTCCTTACAGGTATTTGATTTTTTCCAGCTGCTCTTCGAGCTTGGCGAGCTGGGAGCGGTAGTCGTCCAGCTTGGCTTTTTCCTTGTCCACCACGGCTTGGGGGGCCTTGTCGACAAACTTGGGGTTCTTCAGCTTGCCTTCTGCGCGGCCCACTTCCTTGCGCAGCTTGTCGGTCTCTTTGGACAAGCGTTCGATCTCCGCTTCCTTGTCGATCAGCCCGGCCATGGGTACCAAAATCTCCATGTCGCCTACCAACGCGGTGGCGGAGGCAGGGGCGGAGTCTTCCGCTGCCAGCCAGGTAATGGATTCCAGTTTGGCCAGTTTACTCAGGAAGACGCGGTTGGCGTCCAGCAGGGCCTGGTCGGAGTCTTTGCCGTTATGCAGATAAATTGGCAACGCCTTGCCTAGCGGGATGCCCATCTCGCCGCGGATGTTG
>NZ_LWEZ01000774.1:0-29241 GCF_001634945.1 Alcanivorax sp. HI0044 | reverse complement strand
TCACACCTTCAATGTAGTTGTGGATTTCCTGCTGGCCACTATAGCGGTGGCTCCAGTCCGGATTGCCCTCGAAGGAGAAGGAATACATGTGAGACTGCACGTCACAGGCGGCGCCTGGGTAGCTGTTGTGGTACCAGGTACCGCCCATGCCATTGCCTTTCTCCAGCAGCAGGAAGTCATCGATTCCGGCTTCGCGCAGCTTGATCGCCATGCACATACCACCAAAACCGCCGCCCACGATGGCAACTTTGACGCGACGGGTTTTCACATTGATCTTGGCCTGACTTGTCATAGGTATTCTCCTGGGATACTCACGGGCTCCTCGATGGCAACACTCTAACCTTGCCAAGGCTTAGTGAATACATGTTAACCTGACTGAAAAATTGATAATTCCGGCCATGTCTGAACGCTCGATCCTCGCCCTCATCTACACCATCGACCTGCTCGAAGACGAGAAGGGCATCGACTGTGCGCCGGTGCTGGCACGCCATGGGCTGGATCGCAACAAGCTGGACCCGAGCAGCGAGATTGGCCGCGACCGGGAACTGCTGATCTTCACTGAACTGCTGCCACAGGTAGACGATCCGCTGCTTGGCTTCGAAATGGGCAGCCGTTTCGGCTTTGCCGGTTACGGCCAGCTGGCCATGCTGCTGATGACCAGTGAAACCGCTTTCCAGGGGTTCCAGTTCGGGGTGAAGTACCAGGCACTGACCTACCTGTACGGGGAAATCGCGCTGGCCCCCGGTGAAACCACCACAGCCCTAGAACTGCACCCGATCCCCCTGCCTCCAGAGGTGAGCCGCACCCTGATCGACCGCGACATGGTAGGCACCTTCAAGCTGGTCAACGATATCCAGACCCAGCTCAATCTGGACCTCAAGCCGGTGGAAGTGTGGATGCCCTATCCGCGTCCCGATCATGCCGGCGTATTCGAAGCCTATTTCGGCTGCCCGGTGCGCTACGACCAGCCCTATTGCAAGGCGGTGATCCGTAACGAGGACATGGCGGTACGCATGCCCGGCTACAACAAGATGGCCCAGGACATGTATCGGGAACAGTGCGAGGCCATGCTGGCCCGCCGGGAAGCCCCCACCGAGCATCTGGCAAACCGGGTTAGCGCCTACCTGAGCCTGTTCGTGCGTACTTTCCCCACCGCCGAACAGGTAGCCCAGGCCTTCGGCATCCCGGAACGCACCTTCCGCCGCCAGCTCAGCAAGGAGGCCCGCCCCTTTCAGGGCATCATGGATCAGGTCAGGGAAGACAAGGCCAGACGCTACCTGAGCGACTCCAGCCGCAGCGTGGCGCAGATCGCCGAATTGCTCGGCTACAGTGAATCAGCGGCCTTCGTCAGGGCCTTTGAGCGGTGGACGGGAAAGACACCGGCCCGTCACCGCAAAGAAGCCGGGGCCGAGCAGTAGGAGCGCCGCTTGAGGCGCGCCTACAGCAGCTTCGTTGCAGAGTCAGTCCTGACGAATTCTTTCCACGATTTTGGTCGTCGAAATATCGTCGATAAAATCGAGCACCTTCACCTCGCCCCCATAGCGCTTCACAAACTCGTGGCCGACCACTTCTTCCACGCTGTAGTCACCACCCTTGACCAGCACATCCGGCTTGATGGCTTCCAATAAAGGCTCCGGGGTGTCTGTATCAAAGGACACCACCCAATCCACCGCTTCCAGGGCGGCAAGCACCGCCATTCGTCGCTCCAACGGATTGATGGGGCGACCCGGTCCTTTCAGGCGGCGAATGGAATCATCGCCGTTCACCGCCAAGACCAGGCGATCACCTTGACGGCGGGCGGAATCCAGATAGCCCACATGGCCGGCATGAATAATGTCGAAACAGCCATTGGTGAAAACAATTTTTTCACCCTGGGCGCGGGCGTCCTCGATGGCAATCAGCAGTTGCTCCTCTGTCATCACACCACGACCCAAGCCCCCTTCCTGATGCACTGCACGACGCAGTTCCGGCGCAGACACCACAGCAGTACCCAGCTTGCCGACCACGATACCAGCAGCGATGTTGGCCAGCGCCACCGCATCTTCCATGGCGGCACCCGCCGCCAACGCCACTGCCAGCACGGAAATCACCGTATCCCCGGCGCCGGTCACATCAAACACTTCCCGGGCCCGGGCCGGCAGGTGCAGCTCTGGCAAGCCATCACGCAGCAGGGTCATGCCCTTCTCGCTGCGGGTGACCAGCATGGCCTGCAGGTCCAGATCACGGATCAGCTGCTGCCCCTTTTCAATCAGGTCCTGCTCATCCTTTACTGCCCCCACCACCGCCTCAAACTCACTCAGGTTCGGCGTCAGCAGAGTCGCCCCGCGATAGGGCTCAAAGTCGGTACCCTTGGGGTCCACCAGTACCGGCACGCCCGCTTCGCGGGCCAGGGCGATTAGACCGGGACAGTCACGCAGGGCGCCTTTGGCATAATCCGACAACACCAGCGCACCGCAATGGGCTAACTGCTGCTTAACCTGCTCGGCAAAAGGCGCCGGATCCTGGCTGTGGAACGCCTCTTCAAAATCCAGCCGTAGCAGTTGTTGCTGACGACTAATCACCCGCAATTTGGTAATAGTGGGCAACCCGTCCACTTTCTGAAAATGGCAACCCACTTCCGCCGCCGCCAGCCGCTCTTCCAGAATCGAGGCCGCTTCATCGCGGCCCGTCACCCCAACCAGCTCTGCACGGGCGCCCAGGGCGGCCATGTTCAATGCCACGTTGGCGGCACCACCGGGGCGATCTTCCAGCTCGGTAACGCGCACCACCGGCACCGGCGCTTCCGGCGAAATACGGCCGGTGGGGCCGTGCCAGTAACGATCAAGCATGACATCGCCAGCCACCAGAACGCGGGCCTGGGCAAAAGAAGGAATTTGCGGGTTTTGCATCAATGTCTCCAAAAGACAACAGAGCCGAATTGCCCGCAATTGTAGCATAGCGGTGGAGGCAAAAAGGTTCTGACAGTACACTCCCGGCACGCCACTGCCTGCTGACCGGGCACAACCATTACGCATCGCCACGCTGTCAGGGTATCATTCAGCAACCCTTGGCCAATTTAGGAGCAACAGGACACGCTATGCCGCCACTGCCCCCCAACATCATGCAAGGTCGCTGGTTACGCTGGTGGCTGACATTGTCATTTGCGGTGATGTTCAGCGGTGTTTTTCTGTTCAACTCCCGCATCGGCCTGCTCAACGTACTCGATGTGTTGTTCTTTCTGCCCGGCCTGACCCTGCTTACCCGCGCGGTGGTCAGTGGTGACCACCGGCTAATGACCTCGCCCTTTCTGGTTCCGCTCTACCTGTTACTCGCCTGGGCCCTGCTCAGCCTGGCCTGGGCGGAGGAACCCAACTCCTCGCGGACGGTGCGCGGCGTGGTGCAGATCGTAGTCATGGTGGGCCTGTTCCGCTGGCTACATCTCTATTTCCGTAACACCTTCAAGCAAGCCATGGCCAACGGTGCGCTATGCGCCATGGTGGTGGCCACGGTGGTGATGGTCAGCTATTACACCACCCAACCATTCAGCAGCCCCCTCTTCAGTGAACCTGCCAACCTGATTTTCCGCATGCCCTCCCTGGATCCCTCCCTGGCCCTGATGGCCATGGTGGCACCGACCTTCATCCTGCTGGCACAGGGCATGGAAGAAGGCGCATCGGGCAAAGGCGGTCGCCGCCTGGTTGGCGCGGGGGTCGGGTTCGGCTTTTTATGCCTGACGTCTTTGCCTCTGGGATTGATGTGCATTCTGTTTGCTATCGCCTGGCTGACCAGCCGCAGCTCCCGCCGCTGGCTAAGCCTGATCCCGCTGGCCGCCGCCTTCTACCTGATGCTACAGGGCAGCCATAGCGTGACGGTGAGCAACTATTTTGCCCACCCACTGATCGGTAACGGACTGAACCACGAAACGCTGAATGGCGTACTGGGGCACAACGACAGCCATTTGCTGACGCTTGCCCATCCGCGCAATATCTTTCTGCTGCTGATCCACGGTCTTGGGCTGATCGGCCTGGTGCTGTTTATTGCCAGCTGGGTGAGCCCGTTTACCGGACTCCTGCAACGCCAGATCAACTGGCATGAGAATGCGGCCTACACCATTGCCGTGGTGCCCGGCCTGTGCATGACTTACGCGGCCGGTGCTTATTTGCTGGTGCCGTTCCAGGCCAGCTGGCTCAGCCTGTGGCTACCGCTGGCGCTCTTGCTGGCCCGCCTTAGCGAGCGCCCCGCCATCCGCCCAAACAGCCGCTGAGAGCCTCATGGGAAAACGCACCAACCGGCCCTCACGGCTCTCAGACCCTCGCCTGTACCCAAGCTGGCTGGGCGCAGGCCTGTTCTGGCTGATCGGGCAACTACCCTGGAATCTGCTGCTCGCAATAGGGCGTGGCCTTGGCCGCCTTGCCTGGCACCTAGCCAAAAAACGCCGACATGTTGTGCAAACCAACATCCGGCTCTGTTTCCCTGAATTGGACCCGGCGGAGCAAGAAACATTGGCCCGCCGTTGCATGACCAGCACCGGTGAAGCCATTCTGGAAATGGCAGGCAGCTTCAGCAACCACCGTATCAACCTGGACAAACGGCTGACCATTAAAGGCATGGAGCATATCGAGCGGGCTCACGCCGATGGCAAGGGAGTCCTGCTGCTCGGCATGCATTTTAATTCCATTGATGTAGGGTCTCGCCTGCTTGGCTATGTGTTGGACTTCCACGCCGTCTATCGCCCCAACGACAACCCGGTCATAGATCGTCTGATCGATAAAGGTCGCTGTAATTACGTGAAAAGCACCGTAGACAGGCAAGAGATTCGCCAGATGATAAAACTGCTGCGCCACGGCGACATTCTCTGGTACGCCCCCGACCAGGACTACGGCACCGCCCACGCAGTCTATGTGCCATTCTTCGGCATCCCCGCCGCCACCATTACCGCCACCAGCCGCATCGCCCGCATGGGCAAGGCAGCAGTCATCCCCTGCGCGCACTATCGCTTACCCGGCGGACGCTACGAAATCGAATTCGGGCCAGCACTGGAAAACTTTCCCTGCGGCGACGATGAACAGGATACCGCTCGCATCAATAGCGCCATCGAAGGATACGTGCGCAAGTACCCGGAACAGTACCTATGGGTGCACAAGCGGTTCAAGCATCAGCAAAGCGGACAATCTCCGTACAAGTAACGATCAATCCGTCTTTTGTCTGGCCAATACCACCACCACATCATCGCCGTCACTATCGAAGATTTTTTCCAGAGAGAAACGGGAATGGAAAGAGGCTAACAGCTGTTCCTGCTCAGCGCGGTCTACGCGCCATGCCAGCAAGCTTCCCGGCGCTACCGTTGCCGGAAACGACGGCTCAGTGTCATAGCTGAAATATCCTTGATCAGCATAAAAACTCACCTGCCCATCATTGATGTAAACCACACGATCAGAACGCGCGGCCAACCAGTGCCCCGCGTCCCTCAGAGCGGCCTTTTCATGCCCCGTACTGCTGATGGACGTCGCCAACGCAGACAAGGCCAAAACCACCACACTCGTCCGCCTGAAAACGGCACTTCCGCCAAGGTAAGCCTGTGAAAACCGAACCCAAAGGAACGGTAAAAACATCAGAGCAGCAAACACCACGTAACGGGAGGACAAGAACAAACTGGTCACCAGAAAGATTACCAACACTGCCAACCACAAATAGAACAACACCAAATAGGTAGTGCGATCCCCACTCTTCCAATCAACGGGTCTTAGAAAAATGGCCAGCACCAGAGCCCCCACCAGCATCACTAATTTGCTGGGAATAATCGTCATCAGCCCCCAGAACAAAATCTGACCACCATACTCATCAGAAAACTTGTTCAGAACAGCTCCAGCAAGCAAATCGCCGTAGTGCTGAAACTCCTGATAGCGGTCAACGATATTCAGCGCATTCAGATAATGAAGAACCCTGCCCACCGCTCCACTGTCACTAAAAATCAGAAAAAGCAGAAGTCCGAGCACACCGATTGCGGGCATAACATAGAACCCGGCCAGCTTTTTACAGTTTCTTTCCGGCATCAGTAACCCGGCCAACGCCAGCCCAACAGCCACAGCTCCAACCTCGAGACGACAAAGCACCCCAAGGGCAATGGCAGAAAAACAGGACAACAGCCACCACACCGAGGCCTTATCTTCATAACGAAACCAGGCATAAACCGCCAACAGCGAAAAACACCAGGCTGGCCAGTCTCTCAACACCGATGCCCGATATTCATTCAAGGCAGGCAATGCAATAACGAAAAGCAAAAGCAGCCACCCTGGCGCCTGCGCCAGCCGGGACAACAGCAAAACCATCAGCGCAGTAGTTCCAGCAGCAAAGAGAGAAGTCACTATCATCGCAGACGTTAGCGCCGACCACGGACTTACCTTTATGACACCCGCCAGAAACCAGGAAAAGAACGGCCAGTTAAAGGTATCGGTTACGCTTCCTTGCATTTCCCCAGCCGCTATTTGTGTCGCCAGGTCGATGTAGAGCATCCCATCCCGGTTCAGAACCGGGTCTGTCATAAATGCCAGCAAGGAAACGGCCAGACTCCCTATCACTGCCAGCATGGCAAGGGACTTCGGGTTTTCCACTGACCATAAGCGTGTTTTTATCATGGCTACTGAAATTGCTCCCAGTTCTTCTCGAACCGCAACTTGTCCTTTTGATTTTTTACTTGTGCCCAGCGGGCACGAGAACTAAATCCTGCGCCATCAAGATCAATAAAACTGATCCTGTCCGCCTCATCGACCAAGATATTCTGTGCTTTCATATCACCGTGACTAATCCCGGCCCAAAGAAAATGCTCCAACCACCGCCTCACATTCTCTGCAAGACCTTGCGCCCGGGAGCGCTGCTGCTCCATCAACCGGCTCAAGGCGATCGATTCCAGTTTGGGGAAAACAATAACGCTGGTTCCTGCTCGTTCTCCCCGGATAAATTCAACCAGCATAACTGGACGTGGCGTCGGAATTCCCAACAGGGCCCATAGCCAACCCTGGCGCCAGCTGATCATCCCTCGGGAACATTTCATTTTCTGTTTAAGCCGTGCTTTCAGGCCCACTTCCCGATAATGCTTCACCACCCAGTGCTCATTAGCATAAACGCTGATGCGGCTTCCCTTTTTCAACAAAGGCAACGCTTCTGGCTTCTCGCAATAGGCCAACCAAGAGCCCGTCGCGCCCCGATCCATACGATCACTATAGACAACACCGTCCTTGGTCGACTCCACGCAGATAGCAGAACAGTTCCGCTGCGATTTCCGATCGGCCTGCACCATTCGTCTGTGCAAGGCGTGCTGGCAACGTTCCTCAAAATCACGGCTTCGCACACCATGATGCTTCATGAAATGAAGGCATTCCTGAATTAGCGGGGCCTGTAACGCCAATGTCGCCTGGGCGCACATGAGAGCCAGATTGTCGGCCAATGCAGCAGCGCCCCGTGAAGGGACCGGCTTTATCGCACCGGCATCCAGGCAAACGACCTCCCCATCACCATTTACCAGAAAATTCCCCAGATGCAGATCAGTCTGTATCCACCCAGCCTTATACAGCCCCCATACCGTATCCAGCAATGACTTCAACAAAGGCAAATCAACGCCATCAGCAAGTAATTCATCCAGCCCAGCACCCAACACCGGCTCCATCAGCAGGAGTGCATGGTTATCCTGCTCCAGCAATGCCAAGGCTTCAGGCACACAGACACCCTGGGCCGCCAGGGTTTCCAGCAAGGAATATTCATTCCGCCCAGCAGCTTTGCTGTCATTAAAAAACAGCTTGGCAATCACGCTCTTTCCCTGCCACGTTCCTCGGACCACTAACCTCTTGCCGGGCAAATGCCGTAAAACATCCTCAGCAACCAATCGCCCTGCGTCCATATCCAGAGAGAACGGCCCAGCGTCATTCCAGCACCAATGCTGCAAACCTGATAGCGTGATCATTTCATCAGGCTCTTGAGTAAACGGCGCAAATAGCGAGGCTGTAAAGCAGTCAAGGGGGCCTCCCGAAAAAGCTGCCGATACAAATCGCGTACATCGCTGTAACTCTTGGCTCGATCACAGATCTTCAACAGTGAAAGCAATCTGCGAACACGATAACTCTTGCGCTCTTTCTGCGCCCACTCAGGCAGGCCATTATTATCAAAAATTCGCTCTTCCAGAGACATACCAACCGTCAGGGCAGCTCTCACATCATGCCGCATACTGTCTGCATGCTTGTGGATTTTAGCGATAGGTTCTGGTGTCTCCGCCACCGGATAGTTTGCCAACACATGAGCGAACACCGGCAAATCTTCCGTATGACGCAAGTTTGGGTCATAGCGAACCGTTGCAAACAACTGTTGGTGCATAGCACAGGCACCATTAGATATGGTTAATTTTTTCCCCAGGAAGGCAGCGAAGTTTTTCTTACAATCAGCAGTAATGGGCCTTGGTCTGATTTTCTCACAGGCATCTCCGCTACAGGAATAATGGCCACCGATCAGCAGCCGAGCCTGAGGGCTTTCCTGTGCACATTTCTCCAGTGCTAACAACGCCTCCGAACACATCTCGTCATCCGCATCCAGAAAAATCAACCACGGGAATCGAGCTTCCTCAATACCTCTATTACGCACCGCAGACAAACCCTGGTTAACCTGGGGTATATAACGCAGCACATCAGAATGCTGATTCTCCAGTGCCCTCATAATTTCATCGGTATTGTCGGTAGATCCATCATTGATCACCAACACCTCAAAATCAGAATAAGACTGGCTCAATACCGATTGCACCGCCCGTTCAATACAATGACCGTAGTTATAGGCAGGAATGACAACGGAAAAACCGGCACTCATATATCCTTCCCCGGGTGCGGATTAAATTGCAGAGGAAATTGAGGTGTCTTTTCATAATAGCGGCGATAAATTTTTTCGCCTTCTCGCTGACTGGCAGCCAGCAGAGCAGATTTTTCCGTCAGCACATCACGTAAAGATCGCCCACTGTACTCACGCACAAAGCGCAGAACATCTCTTCGCGTCATCCCGTACCGGGCAGTGGAGAAATACAAGCCCCCCAAATCCTTGACTCGCCATCGCTGAGGAACCGCCCCTCGCACCTGGGAACGGTGCAGATCGATCAGGAAAAGAGGCGCGCTTTCATCCCTGGCATGCACCGCAGATGCCGGCATCAAAAAGTGGGCAAGATAAAAATCACGGTGATTAATGCCTGCATCATGCATACGGCGGGCGATAGCAGCCACCCGACGAATCAGCTCGCGCTTGAACCCTACAGGCACTTCTCCTGCCTCAAGCCAGCTTTCGCCCACCTCCTCCAGGCTCAAGGTATCAGCCAGCTCATCCGTGACCAGAAACGATTCCTGACGAGACGGATTGTGGCCACGGCAGCCATACCCTGCCACCGTCATCGTATCCAGCCCTGCGGCCCGAACAGCATCAATCGCACGCACTTCTTGCATGGCGCCAAGCACAGGCAATTTCCCCTGACCCAGATTCTTGAAGATTTCACGCCATCCAATCCCGCCATGGTACTTGAGGAAATAACCTTTTCCGGCATGAAAAAAACGCAGCGTTCTGCGCCCTTCACGCTCCCGGAAAATATCCCCTTGTTGCCGGGCCGCCTGCTCAAACGGGTCCTTGCCGGCCCAGGCCGCCGCCAGATCTTCACGCAGCATCGTGCTCATTCCTGCTCCCCGTCATCGCCCGCTTCCAGTGCTGATACCGCATGCTCCACCAGGTCATAAATATCTGCACTGGCCGCAAATACCCGTCCCCGTTGCCGCCAGTCATCACGCCCCTGCATCAGAAGTGTCTTGGCTGCCAAAGCCATCATGGCAAGCGACGCATTGTCATTCATTACCTGGCCCATGGCCGCCTGCTCAATGTACGGTGAATACCCGCATGCCTTCGTGGTCAAAACCGGCAACCCAGCAATGGCAGCCTCAAGCAATACCGTCCCGGTGTTTTCCGCATAGGCGAGATGCAGCAACAAATCCGCAGACCAAAGCCACTCCGGCACATTGTCCTGCCCACCCATGAAATGCAGGCGCGACATTACACCCAACCCGCGCGCCAGCGCAGCAAAACGCTCAGGGCGGTCATCGCCCACCACAAATAGTTGCGCCTCTGGCAACTCCGCCAGCACATGAATGGCACGATCCAGGCCCTTGGTACGAAAACCGGAGCCCACAAACAACAGCATCGGTTGCTGATCAGTCAGATCCAATTTTTCCCGATGCGCCATACGCACAGACTCATAACACTGGGGCAGCACCCGGTCACGGCGAATACCTGGTGGCAAATCGATAAATCGTTGTTCGGCGGTACCGTAGTGATCCTGAAACAGGGATTTCTGTGGCGGAGAAATGGACAAAATCCGAGTGGTGCTACCCTGTGCAAAAACCGCATGTTCCATATCCAGTTTGCTGCGATAACGCGGTAACCAGGAACGCGGCCAGGAGTAACGCTCGGAAAGACAGCCATCCGCAGCATAATACCAATCCAGCCCAGGCATTTTGTTGAACCCTACTCGCAGGTCAAAATCCGCCCACAACTCACTCACCTGGCCTGCAAACTGCACGTCACGCCGGTGATTGCTGCCAGCAGTCACCGGCAGCAAATGCACAGTAATATCCTTTGGCTTTTCACCTTCCCAGGCCCGGGTAAAAATGGTGACCTGATGACCCCGTGCTACAGCGGCTTGGGCAATAGCCAACATATCCCTTTGCAACCCGCCGAAAGGGAAATACTCGAACAGCACAAACGCCAGCTTCATGAGGCCACCCGTAACAGTTGCTGCCAGACCTGCTTTGGCTTGAGGCTGCTAAAGCAAGGAGGTTCCACCCCCTTGCCCAACTCTCCCCGGTATGTGCACTTCTCCTGCACACAAGGCGCGCAAGGAAAATCCGCCGCCAATGACGAAGCACGAGCACCTTGCACCCCGGTCAGCACCGGGTCCGTTGGGCCATAAAGTGCCACACCCGGCAAACCAGCGGCCGCCGCCAGATGTGCCAAGCCGGTATCCACGGCGATAAAGGCATCCCAGCTCAACAGTTTGTCGGTAAGCGCATCCAGCCCCATTTTCGGCAGCACTGTCACTCGCTCAAGACCGGAAGCCAACCGCTCGGCGCGGGCCTTTTCTTCGTCGTTGCCCCAAGGCACATAAATGCGGTGACCTTCACTACTGGCCAACTCCAGCAACTGCCGCCAGAAAGCCTCCGGGTAATGCTTGGTGGTCCAGGTCGTGCCATGACAAAAAACCAGCTGGGCCGGGCAACTTAACGGAGTCGGCACATGACTGCGAGGCAGACCGTAATCGGGTGCAGTGTCGGGCAGAGGGTAGCCGAGCGACAGTGCGAACAACTGCCGAACCCG
This sequence comes from Alcanivorax sp. HI0044, assembly GCF_001634945.1. Taxonomy (NCBI): domain Bacteria; kingdom Pseudomonadati; phylum Pseudomonadota; class Gammaproteobacteria; order Oceanospirillales; family Alcanivoracaceae; genus Alcanivorax; species Alcanivorax sp. HI0044. The sequence continues at coordinate 17,880 of NZ_LWEZ01000774.1, read as the reverse complement.
GGCAATGGCATGCTGGCCTCGCGCAATCGGTTGTGGATAATCCAGCACTCGGGCAGACAACCCTTCCCGTGCAGAGCTTTTATCCAAACCAAACGTGGGACCACTGGCAAGACGCGTAATGAAAGCGCTTTTCAGCAAACCCTGAGCATCAATCACCGCATCGTAGGAGGTCGCCTGAACGGCGGCTTTGAAGGCAGCCCACTCCCCGGAGCGGCGCGCTCTGATGGGATGTTTGCGCCAGCGGCGCAGGGCACAGGAAAAAGTATTGCTAACCACAGGGTGGCGGCTTGCCAGTTCGACGAAGGCTTCCTCTACAACCCAGTCCACCTGCAGCGCAGGAATCGCTGCCTGTGCATCGGTCAGTGCCGGCAGAGTGTGGATCACATCCCCCATGGAAGAGGTCTTGATCAAAAGCACACGCATTGATCAGGCGCCCCTTAACTTGAACTTACGCTCCATACGGGTCATGAGTGATCGACCCTCACTATCTGCCAGCGGCCGATCAAAGTAAGCCCTTAAAAAACGCAACCTGTCACGGGCAGAAAAACCACTCGCTCGTCTTGCCAACGTCTCCAGGTCACGCAGCCGTGGCTGCCAACGCCGATAGTGCGGCCGGCAGCGCTCCATGTCGATGAAGCGTACGTCATAGCGTTGCTGCTTATCAGACCAAGCCACAAAGATATGTTTGGGATACAAATTTTGGTGAACCAATCCACGCTCATGGAGCAACCGTACCACCGCAGCCACATCTCGTATCAACGTAAATCGACGCGCTGCCGACAACTGGTCCAGCTTCACCTGATCCAGGCTCTGGAAACCCGCCAAATTTAGGCTGACCAACATGGCTTCGTTATCTCCGCCTGAAGAATTGGCCGCAAAAAACACGGGCTCTGCCACGGGCACGCCCGCTTGCCAGCAGCGCATCAGGGCCCGGTATTCCTGATACAACGTCGTTTGTCCGGAAACAGGATGCAGCACACTGCGACGCACATAGTTGCGCTGATGCTTAATGTACACTGTCACTGGCTCACCCTCAGCGCCAATCACACTAGCCCGGAAGACTTGACTGACCCCTCTTCCTCGCTGATTAGGCTCATCGACCAGCGTTTTATCCAACGCCAACCAGTCCTTCATCGTACTCAAGCCGAGCCCATCCAGCGTCAAACGCCAGTGAGGGTGAACATAACTGCCATTCAATTCCATTTGATCACTCATCTCCAACCAGCTGCCCCAGTGCCTCAATCACCTGAGAAGGCGGTAACTGGCGCAGACAGTTCAGGTGGCCCAGCGGGCATTCACGCTCGAAACAGGGGCTACACTCCAGCCCCAATCGTACCACTGCTACCCGATCACCCAAGGGCGGCGTAAAGCCGGGAGACGTTGAGCCGTATACGGCTACCAGTGGCCGCTTCAGGGCGGCCGCAATATGCATCAGACCAGAATCATTACTGACCACCGCCATGGTCGCTGACAGCAAATCCACGGCCTGCTCCAGGGACGTGTTCCCCGCCAGCACCACCGCATGCTCATCCGCACCGTTCTCCAGTGCCCCGACGATCATATCCGCCACGGGCTGGTCTTTACCGGAACCGAAGATCCACACCTGCCCGCCACGCTCGATCCAGTGCTGGGCCACTGCGGCATAATGATGCTCTGGCCAACGCTTGGCCGGACCGAATTCAGCCCCGGGGCACAGCCCCAGCACCGGGCGGTCCAGGTTGAGATTATGCGCCGCCATGGCCCCATTGCGGGAATCGTCACTGACCTGCAAGTGTGGAGCGGTAATTTCATCCAGCCCCGGAACCGGCGCGCCTTCCGGCAATGCCAGCGCCACAAAACGCTGCACCATCAAGGGGTAGCGTTCCTTGTCCAGTTTGCGCACATCGTTGAGCAGGCCATAACGCATTTCGCCCCGCCAGCCGGTGCGCACCGGAACTTTCGCCGAAAACGGCACCAGCGCAGACTTGAGCGAATTGGGCAGCACATAACTTTGCTGATAGTGGCCGCGCAGGGATTTCCCCAATGCGTGCCGCTCACCAAGACGCAAATCGCCATGATCAAACGGCAACGCCAGCGCCTCTCGCACTTCCGGCATGCGTGACAGCAGCGGCCGGCACCAAGTCGGCGCGAGCACATCGATAGCACAATCGGGATATTGATGACGCAGTTCGGAAAACAGCGTTTGCGCCATCACCATGTCGCCGACCCAGGACGGGCCGACGACAAGGATGGCGGAGGGCGAGTCGGTAACGGTAGCCGGCATCCGCCTGCTTCAGCTCACGTAAGTGAGCCAGTCTCCGTAATCGTCATCCAGCTTGCCGCGCACCAAGTCGAAATAGACGGCCTGCAGCTGTTCCGTCACCGGGCCGCGTTTACCGGCACCAATGATACGACCATCCAGTTCACGGATCGGCATGACTTCCGCCGCAGTGCCGGTGAAGAAAGCTTCGTCGGCAATGTAGAGCTCGTCACGGGTGATACGCTTCTCGCGCACCGGATAACCACGCTCTTCTGCCAGTTGCATGATGGTTTTGCGGGTAATGCCATCCAGGCAAGAGGTCAGTTCCGGGGTGTAAATGATACCGTCGCGAACCAGGAACACATTCTCACCGGAGCCTTCCGCCACATACCCTTCGTTATCCAGCAGCAACGCCTCATCGGCACCACCGGACAGGGCTTCGTTCAGCGCCAGCATGGAGTTCATGTAGTTGCCGTTGGCTTTTGCCTTGCACATGGTGATGTTCACGTGGTGGCGGGTATAGCTGGAGGTACGCACCTTGATGCCCAGTTCCAGCGCCTCCGGCGACATGTAGGACGGCCATTCCCAGGCGGCCACCATCACGTGCACTTTCAGGTTGTGGGCACGCAGACCCATGCCTTCACTGCCGTAAAACGCCATCGGGCGCAGGTAGGCGTGGGGCAAATTATTTTCGCGAATCGCAGACAGGTGCGCCTCATTGATCTGCTCCTTGGTATAGGGCAGCTTCATGTTGAGGATATGCGCACTGTTGAAAAACCGGTCGGTGTGATCCTGCAGGCGGAAAATAGCCGGCCCTTTTGCTGTCTCATAGGCCCGCACGCCTTCGAACACGCCCATGCCGTAATGCAGGGTATGCGTCAGCACGTGAACCTTGGCCTCCTGCCAGGGAACCAGCTCGCCATCCAACCAGATAAAACCGTCTCTTACAGCCATCGACATGGCAGTGATACTCCCAGAACTAAGGACCTTTGAGCGAACGCCCTACAGGTCGAACCAATGCTTCCAGATCGTTCGCACGCCTTCACGCAAATCGCGGAATTGAGTGTCGTCGACAATGGATTTCTCTTTGCGCAACGAGGCGCGATGAGCCGCGGACCGGTAAGCCAGGTAGGCTTCCCGCAGCAGGCCGGCATCCTGAGCCGACATAATGTCCAATGCGGCCAGTGTTTCCAGCAAGCGCACATTATCGGTGAAGCGGGTGAGTTCACCGTGGGAGGAGGCCCATCTCAGAACCCCGTATTGCACCATAAATTCGATATCAACGATACCTCCCGGATCCTGCTTGAGGTGAAAAGTGTCCGGGCTTTTGTCGGCCAGGTGATCCACCATCTTGGTGCGCATGGCCAGCACGTCCTCACGGAGTTTCTCCTGCGGACGCGAATCGCACAGCACCTGATGGCGAATATCGTTAAAGCGGTTACGGGCCCGGCTGCAGCCGGCGACCACTCGGGCGCGGACCAGCGCCTGATGCTCCCAGGTCCAGGCATCATTGCGCTGGTATTTTTCGAACGCATCCATGGAGCTCACCAACAGGCCGGCACTACCGGACGGACGCAAGCGGGTATCCACCTCATAGAGCTGGCCGCTCATGGTACGCGTGCCGATGATATGCACGATGCGCTGTCCCAGGCGGGCATAGAACTGCTCATTGGAAACGGATTTTTCCCCGTCAGTCATGCCGCCGCTGGCCGCATCATGCAGGAACACCAGATCCAAATCGGAGTTATGTCCCAGCTCGATCCCCCCCAGCTTGCCGTAACCCACCACCACAAAGTCCGGGCTACAGGGCTGACCGTCATCCCGCGACGGACGCCCATGACGCTCCACCATGGGCTCCCAGGCCAACATCACCACCTGATTAAGAATGCTCTCGGCCAGCCAGGTCAGGTAATCGCTTACCTTCATCAATGGCAGCACTTCGGTCACTTCCGACGCCGCCACCCGCAGCAGATGCGCCTGCTTGAAATTACGCAGCACCTCCATCTGCTGTTCCAGGTCGTCTTCCGCTACTCGCAACAATTGCTGACGCAGCTCGTCATCCAGCTCTGCCCGCTCCGGAGGCGAGTAGAGGGTGCGCACATCAAGGAGCTCATCCAGCAATACCGGGTGGCGAGTGAGCCGCTCGGCAATCCAGGGGCTGGCGCCAGACAGCTTCACCAGCTGCGTCAGTGCACTGGGGTTTTCCACCAGCAGCGCGATGTAGGCACTGCGGCGCAGCACCGCTTCCACGAAGGCAATCAAGCGCGTGGCGGTGGTTTCCCCATGGCCTTGATAACCCAGCGCTTCGAGCATCAAAGGCATCAACCGGTCCAGCCGTTCACGGCTGATGGCTTGCATATTCTCCACCGCCCGGCTGTCGCGAAAATCACTCAACCTGCCGTAGACGGCTTCTGCGTCCTGAACGCCAATGGCATTGAGCTGGGCCGCAGCAGCGTCGTCATCCAGCTGGCCCAACCACAAATCCAGTAATTCCTGGTCCGCCCCCTGGGCGGCATCGGTTTCCTGTTCCGGGTCAGCGATCACCTGGCTGAAATGATGACGCACACTTTCCCGGTAGCGGCGCAGCTTGCGCTCAAAGGCGGCCCGGGCGGAAAAGCCCATGGCAAACGTCAGTCGCTGCCAGCCCAGTTCGTCATCCGGCAGGCGCTGGGTCTGCTTATCCGCCACCGCCTGCAAGCGATGCTCCACATCCCGCAGGAACAGGTAGGCTTCGGTGAGCTCGTCGGCCACATCCTCGGGCAGCAACTCAAGCGCCACCAGTTGCGGCAGCACCTTGATCAGGTTTGGCTCACGCAGGGCCGGCAGCTGGCCACCCCGGATCAACTGGAAAGCCTGCACAATAAATTCCACTTCACGAATGCCACCGGCGCCCAGCTTCACATCGGCCTGCATGCCCTTGCGATTCACTTCCCGCTCGATCAGGGACTTCATTTCCCGTAGGGACTGGAAGGCGCCGTAATCGATATAGCGGCGATAGACGAAGGGATTCAGGCGCTTGATCAGGCGATTACCGGCCTGCAGGTCGCCAGCCATGGGACGCATCTTGATCAGCGCATAGCGCTCCCATTCGCGACCCTGGGTCTCGTAGTAACCCTCCATGGCATCAAAGCCAATGGCCAGCACACCACTCTTGCCCCAGGGGCGCAGGCGCATATCCACTCGGAACACAAAACCGTCAGCGGTGGTCTGATCCAGCGCCTTGATCAGCTGCTGGCCCAGGCGCACAAAGAACTGATGGTGGGTCAGGGCGCGGCGTTCGCCTTCAATTTCGCCCTCGTGCTCATAGGCAAAGATCAGGTCGATGTCGGAAGACAGGTTCAGTTCATGGGCCCCCAGCTTGCCCATGGCCAGCACCACCAACCTGACCGGGTTACCGTCCGGGCCCAGCGGTGTACCACTGCGCTCACAGGCCCAGCCGTAGAGCACCGACAGCGCCTCGTCGATAAGGGTATCCGCCAGCAACGACAGGTCCGCCACGGCACTGTGGTAATCGCCGATCCGGGCCAGATCCCGCCAGACAATGCGCACCATATGGCGATGGCGCAGACGGCGCAGCGCCCGCTTGAGGTCATCCTCGCTGTCGCATTGCGCCAGCAAGGCGCGGATTTCCTCTTTCAGGGACGCCGCCGCCAGCGCCTGGCTCAGGTCACTGGCCAGCAGCCACTCCCCCAGCCCCGGATCGCGCTGAAACTGGGCCGCCACGTAGTCAGAGCCCGCCCATACACGGGGCAAGTCAGTCAACAGGTCGTCAGGAATACGGTGGCCGGATTCGACAAAGTGCTGCCAGTGCTGGCTGACCAGCACCGACAGTTCATCCGGCAGGGAGTGATATTGGGGTTCATTCATGGGCGGCTATTGTCGTACGGCGAAGGGAAAGCTACAAGCAAAACGCCTGACGCCAGACAAAGGCTCGGGTTTTCGGCGTCACGCCTCCGGCGTGCATTCACCCCAACAGAATATCCTGGGATGGCGTCACCCGCATGACCTCTTCAATGGTGGTCAGCCCTTTGGCCACCTTCATGGCACCGCTGATACGCAAGGGCTTCATGCCCGACTTCAGCGATGCACGAGTGATCGTTTCCAGATCTGCCCCCCGGGTGATGTGGTTTTTCAGGGTGGTACGTAGCGGCATGGTTTCATATACCCCCATACGCCCCCGATACCCCGTACCCCGGCACTCCAGGCAGCCCACCGGCTGATAGAGGGTCTCCGGCATCTTCATCTTGAAGGGCCGCACCAGCTCCTCCCAGGCCTGCGGATCGGTTTCGCTGGGGGTCTTGCAGTTCGGGCAAAGGGTACGCACCAACCGCTGCGCCATCACGCCCAGCACGGTGGCACTGATCATATACGGGGCCACACCCAAATCGATCAAGCGAGTCACCGACGACGGCGCATCGTTAGTGTGCAGGGTCGACAACACCAGGTGGCCAGTAAGTGCCGCCTGAATGGCCATATCGGCGGTTTTCAGGTCGCGAATCTCCCCGATCATGATGATATCCGGATCCTGACGCAGCATGGCCTTCACCCCCTGGGCAAAGTCCACATCGATATTGGCCTGAATCTGCATCTGGTTAAAACTGGGCTCCACCATTTCGATAGGGTCCTCAATGGTGCAGACGTTCACCTCGCTGGTGGCCAGCTGCTTGAGGGTGGAATACAACGTGGTGGTTTTCCCCGAACCGGTGGGGCCGGTCACAAAGATGATGCCATGGGGATGGCTGGTCATCTGATGCCAGGTGTCATGATCCTCTTTGGTAAAACCCAGCTGTTCGAAACTGCGCACCAGCACGTCCGGATCGAACACCCGCATCACCATCTTTTCGCCAAACGCGGTGGGCAAGGTGGAAATACGCAGTTCGATCTCGGCCCCTTCCGGCGATTTGGTTTTCAGGCGGCCATCCTGGGGTTTGCGCTTTTCCGCCACATTCAAGCGGCTGAGAATCTTCAGACGGCTGGTCACCGCCGCCATGATGGCAGCGGGCAACTCGTACACATCGTGCAGCACCCCATCGATGCGAAACCGCATCTTGCCGGTTTCCCGGCGCGGCTCCAGATGAATATCACTGGCCCGCTGGGAAAACGCATACTGCAGAATCCAGTCCACAATATTGACGATATGCTGATCGTCTGCATCGTGGTGGCCCTTGCCCACTTCCAGCAATTGCTCGAAGTTGGTGATGCCCGACATTTCCTGACCGGTATTCCCGGCCGCCCCGGCGATGGAGCGGCTCAGGTTATAGAACTCGATCCGGTAGCGGCGCATCTGCTCCGGATTGACCAACACCACTTCCAGCTCACGATCGCGCAGCACCTGCTGCAAATGCGCCTGCCAGTCGCGCACAAACGGCTGATCGCAGGCCACCACCACCTTGTCGCGATGCACTTCCACCGCCACGATGCCGTGGCGCTCGGCGAACGCATAGCTCATCACATTGGTGACCTGATCCACATGCACCTTGAGCGGGTCGATGTTGTACACCGGCAACCCACTCTTGGCCGACAGCCACTGGGTCAGAAAATCCACATCCAGTAACTGGTGGGTATCGGTCCGGTCCGTGAGGCGGTATTTGGCCAGCACCTGAATGGCGTGCCAGTTCAGCTCTTTCTTCTCGCGAGGCGTGGTAGAGATGACGTTAAAGTCTTCCTTGCTGACGCGCCCTTCATCCAACAACTCACGCATCAACCAGCGCACATCAACCAGCAGGCCGTCCAGCTTGGCCGGATCCGCGGGGGCGTTAACACTCACTTTCGTCACTCTCTCTACTCTCCCTGACTCTTCACCGCACGCAATCGGGGTCATCTCATTATTCTGGCGTAGACCAAGGCGGCCTATCAGCCTCTTTACTGTAACCCTAACACTGAACCCCTGACAGCCCCGTCCGCTTTCTCTATACTCGCGACCCAATTCATGACGGAACTGTGACATCGTTGTCACCGGCCCGCCGCCGCTACCCGCCAGCAGCGAATAGCGGCATCATGGGAAGCTGTTTCCAACCCTAAAACTTGGACCCGAGGCGCCTATGTCCTTTGGAAGCTCCATTGCCGGCCTGTTCGGCCGCTCGCCAATCAAACCCCTGCAACAACACTACGACACCGTTCACGACTGTGCCCGTACGCTGGCAGACTTCTTCGCCGCCGTGACCGATAACGACTGGGACAAGGCTCGCGCCGCCCGCAAGCGCATCGCCGAGCTGGAAAACCAGGCCGACGAGCTGAAAAAAGAGTTCCGGCTGAATCTGCCCAAAAGCCTGTTCCTGCCCATGCCCCGCACCGATCTGCTCGACCTGATCAGCGTGCAGGACAAGGTGGCCAACAAGGCCAAGGACATCTCCGGGCTGATGCTGGGCCGACAAATGTCCATCCCGTCAGTGCTGGCCGATGTGATGCAAGCCTATGTACAAGGCGCCATCGACACCTCGGCCCAGGCACAAAAGGCCATCAACGAGCTCGACGAACTGATCGAGACCGGCTTCAGTGGCCGGGAAATCCGCCTGGTGGAAGAACTGATCGAAGAACTGGATCGCCTGGAGCGAGCCAACGACGAGCAACAAATCACCATCCGCGCCACCCTCTTCAAGCTGGAAAGCGAGCTGTCGCCGGTGGACGTTATCTTCCTCTACAAGATCATCGAATGGGTGGGCGATCTCGCCGATCGCGCCCAGAAAGTAGGCGGCCGCCTGCAGATGCTGGTCGCACGCTAGGAGAGTTCTTATGGAGTGGATGCTCGAGCATACCTATCTGATGCTGCTGTTGGCCGGCGCCTTCGGCTTCCTGATGGCCTGGGGGGTCGGCGCCAACGATGTGGCCAACGCCATGGGCACCTCGGTAGGCGCCAAGGCCCTCACCGTCAAACAGGCGGTGATCATCGCCATTATCTTTGAGTTTGCCGGGGCCTACCTGGCCGGCGGAGAGGTGACCGCCACCATCCGCAAGGGCATCATTGATGCCGAAACCTTCTCCCACGCCCCCCAGTATCTGGTCTACGGCATGATGTCCGCGCTGCTGGCGGCAGGCATCTGGCTGATGGTCGCCTCCTGGTTCGGCTGGCCGGTGTCCACCACCCACTCCATCGTCGGCGCCATTGTCGGCTTTGCCGCCGTGGGCCTGGGCATGGATGCAGTGCACTGGGACAAGGTGGGCTCCATCGTCGCCAGCTGGGTGACGTCGCCCTTGCTCGCCGGGGTGATTTCCTTCGCCCTGATACGCAGTGTGCAGCGACTGGTACTCAACCACGACGACCCCTTCGAGCGCGCCAAGAAAGTGGTGCCCTACTACATGTTCATGGTCGGGTTCGTCATCTCCATGGTCACCATGGTGAAGGGTCTCAAGCACATTGGCCTGGAAATCTCTTTCTTCCAGAGCTTCCTCTGGGCCCTGGGTGGTGGCGCCATCGTCATGGCGGTGGGCTCCATGTTCCTCAAACGCATCAAGCCTGACCCGGAAGCCGACAAGGACTTTCGCTTCAGCTCCGTGGAGCGGGTATTCGCCGTATTGATGATCTTCACCGCCTGCGCCATGGCCTTTGCCCACGGCTCCAACGACGTGGCCAACGCCGTGGGCCCGCTGGCGGCCATCAACAGCGTGCTGGCTTCCGGCGGCGAAGTGGGCGCCAAGGCAGCAATGCCCAGCTGGATCCTGCTGGTAGGTGCCATGGGCATCGTCTTCGGCCTCGCCATCTTCGGCGCCCGGGTGATGGCCACCGTGGGCAAGAAGATCACCGAGCTGACCCCGTCCCGCGGCTTCGCCGCCGAACTGGGCGCTGCCACCACCGTGGTTCTGGCCTCCGGCACCGGCCTGCCCATCTCCACCACCCATACCCTGGTGGGCGCCATCCTCGGCGTCGGCATGGCCCGCGGCATCGGTTCCCTGAACCTGCGCGTGATCAGCACCATCTTCACCTCCTGGGTGGTCACCCTCCCGGCAGGTGCGCTGCTCTCCATCCTGTTCTTCTATTTCTTCAAGGGACTGTTTGGGGCTTAAGGAGACGCTGCACGCATCACGCAGCAAGCAACACACCAACGCCGCCCTCCGGGCGGCGTTTTTGTTTGGCGTCGAGCATCTGGCGTCTGGCCTCAGGCGTAATTCGCTGGCTATACTGGCCAGTCAACGACTTACCTCCCTCCCATAGCGGGAAAACAGCAGGGAAAACACCGTGTCCAGCAACACACCCGACAATCAGGTCCATTGGTTCCGTCACTCCTCGCCGTACATCAACGCGCACCGGGGCCGAACCTTTGTGGTGATGCTGGCCGGGGAACTGCTGGACGGGCCACGGCTGGCTCCCCTGATCCACGACCTGGCCCTGCTCAACAGCCTGGGCATAAAGCTGGTATTGGTCCATGGCGCCCGGCCGCAAATCAGTGCGCACCTGGCCAGGGCGGGCATCGAATCCACCTTCGAACAGCACATGCGCATCACCGATAGCGCCGCGCTGGACAGCGTCATGGCCGCCGTGGGTGGGCTGCGCCTGAAACTGGAAGGGCTGTTCTCCATGGGCCTGGCCAACTCGCCCATGCACAACGCGGGCATCCGGCTGGTCAGCGGCAATTTCGTGGTGGCCAAACCGGTGGGTGTACGTAACGGCTTCGACTACCAGCACACCGGCGAAGTGCGGCGCATCGACGTGGACGCCATCCGCCAGCAACACCAGAGCGGCAACGTGGTGCTGCTCTCCCCGGTCGGCTGCTCGCCCACCGGCGAGCTGTTCAATGTGAACGCCGAAGAAGTGGCCTCCACCGCCGCCATCGCCCTGGGCGCAGACAAACTGATCCTGCTCGGTGATGACCTGCGTCTGGCTGACACCCAGGGCGACCTCATCCGCGAACTGTCGCCCCAGGAGGCCGGCAAGTTGCTGGCGGAAGACAAACGGGCAGACAACGGCATCGACCGGCAACTCACCGCGGCCTGCCACGCCGCCAGCAATGGCGTGGCACGCGCCCACCTGCTGGACGCCCTCGTGGACGGCGCGCTGATCAAGGAACTGTTCACCCGCGACGGCTGCGGCACCCTGGTCACCCGGGAAACCTACGAAACCATCCGTGGCGCCCGCATCGAAGATGTGGGTGGCATTCTGGAGCTGATCGAACCGCTGGAAGAAGACGGCACCCTGGTCCGCCGGTCAAGAGAGCTACTGGAAAACGAAATCCAGCGCTTCGCCATCATCGAACGCGACGGCATGGTCATCGCCTGCGCCGCCCTGTACCCCTTCCCGGAAGACAAGACCGGCGAACTCGCCTGCGTCGCCGTTCACTCCGGCTACCGCAAAGGCGAACGGGGCGCCCAGGTACTCGGCTATCTGGAACGGCGTGCACGGGAACAGGGCCTGCACAGCCTGTTCGTGCTCACCACGCTCACCGCGCACTGGTTTCAGCAACAGGGGTTTGAAGCGGCGGGCGTCGATGCACTGCCGGGAGCCCGGCAGTCGCTGTATAACTGGCAGCGGAATTCGAAGGTGTTTGTGAAAGCGCTGTAACCAGCCGCACACCGACAAAGCAGCTTCAAACTACCTTGCCCCCAGAGTCTATTAACGCTCTCTGATCTATCAGCGGGCTACTGAGAATCAGCAAATTGCCATTATTATCTCGCACCCGGAAATCGCGGCTGCCATAGTCCCTATCCGCCAAATCGCCAACAAAGTCGAGGCGTTGAATCGAGAATTCGCGATGGACAGCATCCACGTCACTGACAAAGATTACGCACACCCCTGAACCTGCATACGCCTTTCGTCCTTCACCAAACTCCATGATGGTTCGGCCCCTTGCGACTACGCCGTAGGGAGGATCTTGCCAGAGAACCTCAACCTCAAATCCTAGCGCCTGCTCATAAAATATCGCCGTCTCAACCACATTCCGTACCGGCAAGATTGGATTGGCGCCCAGGAACAGCTCGCCATCAGCACCGTCTTCACTCCTCAGCGTGGCAACCTCCACCTCGAGGGCCGCCGCAATACACTTGAGAGATTCCAGCCCCGTGCTATGCCCACGCTCAAGGCGCTGCACCGTCCTGACACTTAGCCCACTGAAGTCGGCTAGCTGCTCCTGTGACCAACCTCTGGAAAGTCACATGTTTTTTATCATCCGGGACGATCTCGTCAAAAACGGCCCATGACAATGTCATATCCACAAAACAGGGACCACGACAGAAATCCGACATCCCAGGGGCGCAATATCCAACGCTATGCGCCCGGAAAAACCAGGCCGCTCTCACAGAAAAGGAAGTCCACACGGTCATCTTTCAACGCCGCCAACGCTTCTTCGGGAGTATTGATAATCGGCTCCTCATGAGCGTTAAAACTGGTATTCACCAGCGACTTCAACCCCGTGAGCGCAGCAAACTCCGTCAGTACGTCATAGTACAAAGGGTTATCTTCCCGATAAATCACCTGGGGGCGAGCCGTGCCATCCACATGAACGACGGCGGGAATTCGGCTTTTCCACTCGTCCTTTACATCGGTGGTAATGGTCATAAACCGGCTCGGGTAAAGGTTTTTATCAGAAATATCGAACAGCTCCTGCGCATCGTTTTCCCGTACGAACGGGGCAAAAGGCATGAATTCGGTGCGTTGCAGCCGCTGATTGATACTGTCGTTTACTCCACGATCTGCGGGGCTCGCCACAATACTTCTGGCACCCAACGCTCTGGGGCCCATTTCCATGCCACCGTAAAAAATGGCACCCACTCCACCCTGAGCAATCAAGTCAGCGGCCTGACGAGCAGGCTCATCACCCGCTTCAACCCGGAACCCGCCCTGCCTAGCAGCCTCGAGCAAATCATCACCTGAATAATGGCGACCGAAATACAATGACGTCAGTCGTTCACGCTCAACCGGGTTACCCAATCTGTTGACCCAGTAATCAATGCAGGCACCAACCGGCAGGCCTTCGTCACTCATCGCCGGGAACACAAACACCTCGTCCACACCTTCAAGCTCGGCAATTTTCTGGTTCATCCTCACATTGGAGAACACCCCGCCAGACAACCCGATATAACGCCCCCCATGCAATGCCCTAAGCGTTTCTACCCATTCAACAAGCAGCGACTCCGTGGCCACCTGAATAGAGGCAGCCACGTCTTCCCGGCTGTCGCCTTCGAATATTGATTTCAGCGCCTGCTTCAATGCCGCAGCACCTTGCATTTCGCTGCTCAGGGCTCCGGTCTCTTTGTCGATATGCCACAGGCCCAGAATCTGCTCTGCGCGTATCGGTTTGCCAAATGCGGCAAGTCCCGTCAATTTGCCTTCATGCCGGTTCGGCATAAAACCGCAAATCTCAGTGGCGAATGCGTACGCCAGGCCAATGGATGCCCCCGTGTTTTGTGGCGTCTTCAGCGTCTCATCACCACCCAACACGCACTCCAGTCCCTTTCCGGCGTCGAGATACGCGGAGTATTGGGCATAATCCCCACCACCGTCACAGCTCAGGAAAAGGCCTTCATCCCAATCGGTGTAATACCAAGCCGCTGCCACATGACAATAGTGATGGTTGGCAAAATAAATCTCGGTTTTAGGCCCCACACCCAGCGCTTTTCGAAGCAAGCTCTGATCGATCAACGCCGTTTCATCCAGCCCGGTTTTGCGCATTTGCCCCGCCAGGTTCAGATCTCGTGTTGGCGCAGGCATCAACTTGCGTTTGAGCGTCTGTACCGGGTGGCTGGTCTTGCGAAACGTATGCTCCGGGATACGGGTACGCGTCAAGGCAACAACATCCACATCCTTGCGGGTTAGCCCTACAGCATCCAGCGCTTCATCAATGGAAGCCAGAGCAAAAAAACCGCCATCGTTCTTAATCCGGCTGACCCGCTCTTCCTTGCAGAAAGAAACCAGCTTCTCATCTCTGAATACAGCGGCGCCAGCATCGTGCCCTGTGTGGAGACCCAGTATTATCATTTTCATTCCTCTGTTGAACCGGAACCCGGCAAGCCATCCCGGCCTGCGGTCAAATAAACCGCCCATTCTACATACTCTAGCCGTTGGCTGAACCAGAGCAGACAACTTAGCGAAACCCCGTCATTACGGTACAATGCCCCCCCTTACGCCCTGTTTGCTGAATTCAAGAGGTTCCCATGCCGCAGTATCGCTCCCGTACCACCACCCATGGCCGCAATATGGCTGGCGCCCGTGCCCTGTGGCGCGCCACGGGCATGAAGGACGGGGACTTCGGTAAACCGATTATTGCCATCGCCAACTCCTTTACCCAGTTCGTGCCCGGGCACGTGCACCTGAAGGACATGGGCCAGCTGGTGGCCGGCGAGGTGGAGAAGGCCGGGGGGATCGCCAAGGAATTCAACACCATTGCGGTGGATGACGGCATTGCCATGGGCCACGACGGGATGCTCTATTCCCTGCCCAGCCGCGACATCATTGCCGATTCCGTGGAATACATGGTCAACGCCCACTGCGCCGACGCCATTGTCTGTATTTCCAACTGCGACAAGATCACCCCCGGTATGCTGATGGCCGCCATGCGCCTGAACATCCCGGTGATCTTCGTATCCGGCGGCCCCATGGAAGCGGGCAAGACCAAGCTGGCCGAGGGCAAGCTGGACCTGGTGGACGCCATGGTGATGGCCGCCGATGACAGCGTGGACGAAGAAACCCTGAATGAAGTGGAGCGCTCTGCCTGCCCCACCTGCGGCTCCTGTTCCGGCATGTTCACCGCCAACTCCATGAACTGCCTGACCGAAGCACTGGGCCTGTCCCTGCCCGGCAACGGCTCACTGCTGGCCACCCATGCCGACCGTCGCGAGCTGTTCCTGGAAGCCGGTCGCCGCATCGTGGATATCACCCGGCGCTATTACGAGCAGGACGAAGAGGCCTTGCTGCCGCGCAATATCGCCACGGTTAAGGCGTTTGAGAACGCCATGAGCCTGGATATCGCCATGGGCGGGTCCACCAACACCGTGCTGCACTTGCTGGCAGCGGCACTGGAAGGCGAAGTGGATTTCACCATGGAAGACATCGACCGCCTGAGCCGCAAAGTGCCGTGCCTGTCGAAAGTGGCCCCGGCCACCCAGAAATACCATATGGAAGACGTGCACCGCGCCGGCGGCGTCATGGGCATTCTCGGCGAGCTGGACCGGGCCGGCCTGCTCAACCGGGACATCCCCATGGTGCATTCAGCATCCGTGGCCGAGGCCCTGGAGCATTACGACATCATGCGCACCAGCGACGAAGGCGTGAAGAAGATGTTCACCGCCGGCCCGGCGGGCATCCCCACCCAGACGGCTTTCAGCCAAGAAACCCGCTGGGACAGCCTGGACAACGACCGGGAAAACGGCTGCATCCGCAACTACGCAAACGCCTACAGCAAGGACGGCGGCCTGGCCGTGCTCTATGGCAACATCGCCGAGCGCGGCTGCATCGTGAAAACCGCCGGGGTGGATGACTCTATCCTCAAGTTCACCGGCCGCGCCCGGGTGTTCGAATCCCAGGACTCTGCGGTACGCGCCATCCTCGGCGACCAGATCGTTGCCGGCGATGTGGTGGTGATTCGCTACGAAGGCCCCAAAGGCGGCCCGGGCATGCAGGAAATGCTCTACCCCACCAGCTACCTGAAATCCAAAGGGCTGGGCAAGGAATGCGCATTGCTGACCGATGGCCGTTTCTCCGGCGGCACCTCCGGCCTGTCCATCGGCCACGCTTCTCCGGAAGCGGCGGAAGGCGGTGCCATTGCCCTGGTGAATGAAGGCGACACCATCGATATCGATATCCCCAACCGCACCATCCGCCTGGATATCAGCGATGAAGAACTGGCGCATCGCCGCACCCACATGGAAAACCGTGGCAAGCTGGCCTTCAAACCCAAGGAAATCCGTCCACGCCGGGTGTCCACCGCACTGAAAGCCTACGCCGCACTGACCACCAGCGCCGACCGCGGCGCAGTGCGTGACCTGAGCCAGATCGGCGAGTAATTCCCGGAAAGCCGTAGCAACAGAAAAGGCGACCCAGGAGGTCGCCTTTTTTGTTGCTACGGCGCTGGACGCATAACGCTTGATGCCTGACGCGAAACAAACACCCTCGCGTGCCACAACGAACACTTTCTCGTGCAAACGAGCGCCACACAAGCGATCTCAGCACGGGTTTGTCTTTACCGTCCGGCATCAGGCGTCCAGCATCCAGCGTTTTACTCCTTTTCACGGAAACGGCTGGATGGCTTAGGCTATAGTCGACAGTCTGGCCAACAATGCGCCATGCCAAAGGAGCCATCATTCGCATGAGCCTCAAACACAAGCTAATGCCCCTGCTTGCCCGCCTGATCACCAGTGAAGGCCTGCAACAGTTACGCCGCAGACTATTGGAGTGGCGCCGCATATTACGCCGGCAGCCCCACCAGGCCACCTTCTACTTCCGCATTGATGACCCTTACTCGGTGCTGATGGCACAGGTAATGCCGCGCTTTGCCCGCCACTTCGGCATCACCGTCACCCCCCGGGTGATGCTGTATCTGGACCAGCAGATGTACCCCGCCGCCGACATGCTCGCGGAGCTCGCCCCCCGTGACGCGGTCAAGCTGGCCAATCTGCACGGGCTGGATTTTCCCGAAGACTGGCAGCTGCCGCCCCGTGAAGTCAGCCTGGCCGCCACCCGCTGCCTGCTGAAACACGAAGGCGACGAGCGCTTCTGGAGCCTGGCCGCTGCCCTGGCCGATGCCCTGTGGCGCGATGATCACGACAAACTGGAAGCCCTGCTCAGCGAGCACGGCCAACAGGCCGCCGATCGGGCCCAGCTGGCACTGGAAGCCCGCCGGGACCAGTTTCTGAAGGACGGCCACTACCTCACTGGCACCCTGCACTACGCCGGCGAATGGTATTGGAGCGTGGAGCGGCTGGATCATCTGGGCCACCGCCTCAACGAGCTGGGACTGGGCGGCGCCGACTGGCCGCTACCCTACGGCCGCGCCAAACGGGCCCGCCTGAAAGACACCCCGGAAGCCCTCAAAGGCACCCCGCTGGCGCTGTATTTTTCCTTTCGCAGCCCCTATTCCTACATCGCCCTGGCGCGCACCTATGCGCTGGCGGACCACTACGGGCTGGACCTGAAAATCCGCCCAGTGCTGCCCATGGTCATGCGCGGGCTCACGGTCCCCAAAGCCAAGCGTTTCTACATCCTCAAGGACGCCGCCCGGGAAGCCCGCCTGCACGCAGTGCCGTTCGGCAAGGTCTGCGACCCGGTGGGCGCCGGCGTGGAGCGCTGCATGGCGATCTGGCCCTTTGCCGAAAAAGAAGGCCGCCTGCGCGAATGGCTGCGCGCCGCCGCCACCGGCATCTGGAGCCAGGGAATTAACGCCGCCAGCGATAATGGCCTGAAATTTCTGGTGGAAAACGCCGGCCTGGACTGGAACCGGGCCCGCCGCTGGCTGGACGACGACGATTGGCGCGAACGGGCCGAAGCCAACCGCGACGCCATGATGGAAGCCGGCAGCTGGGGGGTACCGAGCTTTATGACTCAAGATGACATGACTTGGGGCCAGGATCGTTTTGCGATCATCGAGCAGAGGCTGCTAGCCTCACGAACCGATGACAAGGACTGAGATACCCTCGCCTTCA
Organism: Alcanivorax sp. HI0044; assembly: GCF_001634945.1. Lineage (NCBI taxonomy): Bacteria > Pseudomonadati > Pseudomonadota > Gammaproteobacteria > Oceanospirillales > Alcanivoracaceae > Alcanivorax > Alcanivorax sp. HI0044. Next base: position 77 of record NZ_LWEZ01000774.1, on the reverse strand, counting down.
TTCCCGTAGGAGCGGCGCTTGAGCCGCGAAGCCTGAGACCTTTGCGCCAACAGCTTCGCGGCTCAAGCGCCGCTCCT
>NZ_LWEZ01000773.1:0-779 GCF_001634945.1 Alcanivorax sp. HI0044 | reverse complement strand
GCGTTTGCCTGGCGGGCAAAGGCGTACCACCACAAACCTTGCAAACGATGGTGCTGAAGTTGCCCTTCAATCTGTCTGGCCAGCGAGAGTTGCACGTGCATGCGGAGCCGCTATGGCATAGCTATCTGGACAATGGCCATTGGCGAGGTGGGTTTCGTCTGGCAACGGACGAGCAGACCGCAACCCTGCTGTCGAAGCTGGTGAGCCGTTACGGAGAATAGCGGGGGAGGAGCGGTCAGCGGTTACTGCAAAGCGGGAAGGCGTAGCAGTAACCGGGCCCTAACTCTTTTCGGCAACCCTCGAAAAACCGGTAATGCCCAAGGTGATCAGAAGGCGATGTAATCAGTAAGCCTGTGGACGTGAGCGCTCCCGGCTTTCTTCTCCTTTCTCATCATCATGTCTGTGACGCTTGGCGTCTCGCTTGCGGCGCTCACGCTCTGCACGCTTGTGTTCTTCTTCCCACTCATTCGGGTCGTAGTCATCAAATTGGCGACGACTCATGGTGCCACTCTCTTTCCAACGTTAAAGGATACTTGCCGTTTTGCGGGTGCCACGAATGCAACCTGCCATTGGATATATAGCACTAAAAAGTGGGGTGTAGAAGGGGCAAGGGGCACCATTTATCGGTGCCCCGTCATCATTGCCAGGTAGTGCGGGGATCAGTCGCCGTAGGTCTGGTCCAGATAGTCGAGAATGGCTTCGGATTCGAACAGTTCCATGCCGGTATTCGGGTCTACCAGGTAGGGGACAGCGATTCTGCCGGCCCGGGCCAGCAGATC
>NZ_LWEZ01000772.1:0-409 GCF_001634945.1 Alcanivorax sp. HI0044 | reverse complement strand
AAAAGTGCTCACCAGAAAAGTGGAGCAGAAATGAATGCCAAGAGTGTGCAAAAACAGGGGGGCGGGCTGAATTAGACCTTGGTATTAGAGGTGCAACATACAACCCGCTCCAGGCAACAAGGAAAACCGCCAAGGCATGACTTCAGGTTTATCCCGCTTCTGTGGGAAGCGATGCGGGCATCGTGCGGTATTCAGTAGGCAGAAACCTTGTCATTACTCAGGTTTTCCTTGTCAGGCATTGTGCGTCGAGCCTCTGGTGTTTAATCACCTTCGACCTATGGCTAATAGAGTGTTGGCAAAACGCTCAGCAAGCTGTCAATCGGAGTCACTTTCGTGTTGATGACAATAAGAGGACAGGGCCATGACAGCAAGAAAAGCCACGTACCTGTGCGGCGCCTTGGTGTTGGCG
>NZ_LWEZ01000771.1:0-334 GCF_001634945.1 Alcanivorax sp. HI0044 | reverse complement strand
GTAAATGGCGCGCCTGCTTGCGAGTCAGGGAAACATGGGTTAGCCGGGCAAAGGCCACGCTGATAATGACATGGAGGGTCTGGCCGGCACACTGTTCCAGCGCATCACGCAGGCTAATGGCCTGTACGTCATCGGTTGCGTTGCGCTGCAACAGCACCGGAATTTCAAGATCCGGCTCTGTTCCCCCTGCACCGCTTAAATAAATCAGTGGAGCATCTGCCACGCTGCTGTGTCCTTTCGTTGTTATCTGCGTTGTTATTACTGCATGTGCCGCTGGCTCAGTGTACCAAGGCGAGCATCATTCCACAGTGTCGTTACTGACCATTGCGCCTAC
>NZ_LWEZ01000770.1:0-294 GCF_001634945.1 Alcanivorax sp. HI0044 | reverse complement strand
TGGCCGGGTGTNTATGCGTGCCCGCGCCGAGATCGAGGCCACCGACAAGAGCGGCAAAGAAGCCATCATCGTCACCGAGATTCCCTATCAAGTGAACAAGGCACGCTTGATCGAGAAGATCGCCGAGCTGGTGAAAGACAAGAAAATTGAAGGCATCACTGAACTGCGCGACGAGTCCGACAAGGAAGGTATGCGCATCGTGATCGAGCTGCGCCGTGGCGAGAATGCCGAGGTGGTGCTCAACAACCTCTACCAGCAGACCCAGATGGAATCGGTATTCGGTATCAATACCGT
>NZ_LWEZ01000769.1:0-317 GCF_001634945.1 Alcanivorax sp. HI0044 | reverse complement strand
TGTGCTACCCGCCCACCAAAAAAATCATCGAGTTCGCCAACCCCCAACCGACAAAAAAGCCGGTGGCCGCTCCGCCAGCAGCGGCGTCTGACTCCAGCGCTGGCCCAGGCTTCCTCGACACGCTGCAGTCCGAAGATGCCAACGCCTTCAATCAGTGGATGAAAGACCAGCCCCTTGGCCTGATCATCGGCCTGTTTTTTGTGGGCGGCCTGCTCTTGGCCTTTACCCCGTGCGTTTTTCCCATGGTACCGATCCTGTCCGGCATCATTGCCGGAGAGAAAGAGCCCAGTGCCGCCCGCGGCTTCACCCTGAGTGTC
>NZ_LWEZ01000768.1:0-405 GCF_001634945.1 Alcanivorax sp. HI0044 | reverse complement strand
GGCCCCGGTCACCTCGGCATTGAAACGGGTGTACTGACGCAGGTTGTGCTTCTGGCTCACACCTTCAATGTAGTTGTGGATTTCCTGCTGGCCACTATAGCGGTGGCTCCAGTCCGGATTGCCCTCGAAGGAGAAGGAATACATGTGAGACTGCACGTCACAGGCGGCGCCTGGGTAGCTGTTGTGGTACCAGGTACCGCCCATGCCATTGCCTTTCTCCAGCAGCAGGAAGTCATCGATTCCGGCTTCGCGCAGCTTGATCGCCATGCACATACCACCAAAACCGCCGCCCACGATGGCAACTTTGACGCGACGGGTTTTCACATTGATCTTGGCCTGACTTGTCATAGGTATTCTCCTGGGATACTCACGGGCTCCTCGATGGCAACACTCTAACCTTGCCAA
>NZ_LWEZ01000767.1:0-901 GCF_001634945.1 Alcanivorax sp. HI0044 | reverse complement strand
TTCCCAGGCTTGCTCTGGTGTGAACGTCAGCGCGCGTGGGTCCAGCACCAGTTCACCCTCCACGTCGACCCAGCTGCCGCCTTCGTCTTTTTGCACCAGGAAGGTATCGCCGAGGAGGATGGTTGCCGGATCCATGTTCTGGGAAAAACGCACACGAATGGAGCGGTTTGCGGGCAGATCCACAATCGGCAGTTCATCCACTTCCACTTGCGCACTTTCCTCGTTGGAGGAGATGCACACGCCTTGGGTGCCGGCATCAATCTCGGCCTGGCTGGCATTACTGCTGGCACAGGGGAAGCCCGGGTAGACGGTGGCTGCGAATGGGCCTCTGCGCACATCGTCCGGATCATTGACCACATACTCCGGCAGGCTGAAGTCCAGGCTGTTATCCCCTTCCAGGGTATCCAGCATCTGCAAGGGGTTACCTTCCAGATCCGTAATATCCGGGGTGGTGGTAATTACGTACTCCACACCATATTCCACCGGGGCATCCGGAGTGATGATCAAGGCACTGCCATCCAGCTTCCAGCTGAACGGTTCTTGCGCCCCACCTTTGGTGAGCATCAAGCTCTCACCGGCAACAATGGTTTCCTTCTCCAGGACTTCATTGAAATGGATGATGATGGGGTCACCAGGCTCCATGCGGTCGGCCACATTTCCGGGCTGCCAGGACAGCTCCATGCCATTGTCGCCGTCGAGAACAGGCACAAAAGGACTTACCGTATCGAAAGGCTTGAGAGGCGCGTTCTCCTGATCTTGATAAGACTCCATGCGGAAGCTGAGCACACCATAGGCGTTATCCACGCCCAGTACCCGCGGCTCCACAATGGTAATGGCATCGGTGTTGAGCTGGCCATCTTCAATCAGGCCGGTGCCCACCAGTTCCAGGTGCATCAGGTTC
>NZ_LWEZ01000766.1:0-705 GCF_001634945.1 Alcanivorax sp. HI0044 | reverse complement strand
CGAAAAGTTTCAAAGGCAAATAAACAGCCGACATGAGACCTGCAACAAACTCTGTTACGCCACTGCCAAGCAGTTTGCGTTCGAGGATACGCGGGAACAATCGAGCCGCCGCATACCTGGGACGCCTTCAACCATCATAGCGCTCGACAATATCGACCCAGAATCACTGGGTGCACTCATTGCCCTCTACGAGCATAGAACCTTTGTTCAGTCAGTATTGTGGAAGGTTGACCCTTTCAATCAAAAAGCGGTCGATCGGGACAAGATGATGAGCAGCCGCGTCTATAACGAAATCACACACGATTAAAAACGCTTGATCAATTCGATCAGGCTCTCTATCACGTACGCTTGCTCCGCTTCGTCTAACGCATAGTGGATAGGCAGCCTGAGCAACCCATTACTGACCTTTATCGTATGCTTATGATCACCACTCACCCTACCAAATTTCCGTCCTCCCGGAGAAAGGTGTAATGGTTCATAGTGAGTCTGAGCCATGATGCCAAGGCCTAAAAGTTGGCTTAGGAGCTTATCCCGGAGAGCTTTGTTATCACACCGTAGATAAAATAGGTGCCCATTGTGCTGACAGCCTTCTGGAACGGCAGGAAGATAGATTCCATGACTAAAGCACACACCTTCTAACTCTTGAAAATAGCGCTCCCAGAGCATTACTCGGCGCCTGTTGACCTTCTCAGCCTGACTTAACTG
>NZ_LWEZ01000765.1:0-642 GCF_001634945.1 Alcanivorax sp. HI0044 | reverse complement strand
CAACTCTCTTCGTTCGCAGATCAGGTGCGACTCGAAGCGTAAGCGCGGCCAGGGAAAACGGGTTCATGACTGCCATGTTCGTATGATCTGGTGTCGCGAGTTCGGTGGGGAAGGGCAGCCCCATTATCATATTGCCATTATGGTCAATAGGGATGCTTACTCCGCGTTGGGGCGTATCTTAGGTCAGCAAGAGCCGGACTTCCCCTGGTGGTTGGCGGAAGAACAAGCAGTTAGCAACATGGCAGAGCGTATTCAGCGAGCTTGGGGTCGCACTCTTGGTCTGACTGGGAGTCAAGGAATCGGTTTAGTCCATTTCCCTGATAGCCCGGTCCAGCTGATTTCAAAAGGATCGTCTATGTATACCGCGCAATATCATGAGGTGTTCAGGCGCATGAGCTACTTGGCAAAGGTGGATACCAAGCTTTATGACGATGGGTTTAGGAACTTTGGCTGTAGCCAGAGAGGAGGTGAGTAAGTTTTTACGTTGCTGCGCTATCGCATGAACGAATGACGAGGAGAATTTCATGCGATTCATGAGGCTAACAGAAGTGATACGAGATACCGGTCTTGGCCGTTCTTCGATCTACAAGCGTATTGCTGAGGGTGTATTCCCCAAGCCAGTACCGCTTGGTGGAAGAACGG